>NZ_JBHYGG010000248.1:0-55141 GCF_051859125.1 Gemmata sp. | reverse complement strand
CCCCTACAAACCAAAGGCAAATCTCTGGTAGGGGCCGCCCTCCGTGGCGGCCCGCGTGAGGCGTCAGGATTCGACCGGGCCGGTCGCGGTCACTTCTTGGGCTCGGCCGTCATCTCGGCGGCGTGCGCCTTGAAGTACCGGAGCCACTTGGCGACGAGCGCGCCCTTGATGTCGCCGGCCTTCTCGTTCTCCTCGATCGTCTTGCCCCAGTAGAAGCTCACCCAGCCGTCGCAGAACGTGCGGGAGCCGTCGATGAACTCGCCGGCCTCCTCGATGCTGCACCCGAGCGGGAAGATCTCCTCGACCACGAGCGGCTTGCCGATCTCGTACACCTTGAGCGCCGCGAGCGACCCGGCCACGTCGCCCTTCTTCGGGTAAAAGTGGACGCTCACGAAGTCGAGCGGGTCGCCGACCCCCGGCGCGTAGAACAGCGGCTTCGCCCCCTTGAAGACGTGCGCCCACGGGATCACGCCCACCGTAATCATGTGCCGGTCGTCCACCGCACGGACCGCGGTCGTGAGCTTCTTCACCCACTGCTTCGCGACCTCCTCGCGGGTGCGGCCGGCCAGGTCGCGGGTGATGCGCTGCACGAAGTGCTTGTCGCCGAGCGGGGCGGCGAGCCACTCGTTGTCCTTCTTGTCGCCGGCCAGCACCGGCTCGTTCATCAGGTCGTAGCAGAAGATCGCCGGGCTGTCCTTGCACGCCTTGGCGACCGCCCGCCAGAACCGCTCCTGCACGTCCCACCGCCCGGCTTCTTCCAACGCGTCGTACCACGCCGGGACGTCCTTCTTGTGGTAGCACGCGAGGCCGGTGACATCGAGGTACAGGCCGGTGTCCTCGGCGAGCCGCACGAGCTTGGTGAGGCGGGCGAGGTTCGCCTCGCTCGGCCGGTCGGCGGCCTCCATGAACTTGCCGAGTTGCAGGTGGACGCGGACGACGTTGGCCCCCACCTCCTTGATCTCCTTGAAGTCCGCGGCGACGGTGTCCCACTCCTTGTCCCAGTAGTCTTCCAGCAGCCGGCCGTCGCCGTCGTGGTCGTAGTTCACGCCCCAGACCACGAACCGCTTGCCGCTCGTCGCGCCGACGAAGTGCGTGCCGTCCTTGCTCGGCCGGATGTGTTCCAGCGCCGGGGCGGCCGCGGTGGCGCGCACGAGCCGCAGGGCAGGGGAGTCGAGGTCGAGGCGGTAGAGCACCTGGTTGTAGTTGTACCGCGGGGTCTTGAGCGGGTTGCCGGAGAAGTCGTTGGTGTACGTCCCCTCGAAGTGGATCGTGCGGCCGCCGTCGCGGTCGAGGAAGGCGTGGTGGCACACGTTGTAGAACGTCTGCCGGTCGTGCGTCGCGACCTTCACGGCACGATCGAACGGCCCGGTCGGGTGGTCGGCCTCCGCGTACCACACTTCGCCCAGGTGCGACGTGCCGCCGATCTGCCCGGCGACCAGCACCCACCGCTTGCGGAACTCGTTCCATCGCACCGACCCGCTGTGCAGCACCACGCGGTCCGCGGGTCGGGCCGCGTCAGCGGGGCAGAACCGGGCGTGGTGCGGCTTGATCTTGCCGGCCTTCACCAGCTCGCGCTCCTCCTTCGAGTCGAGCGGCGGGAGCGCCTTCTGCCACCGCCAGACCGGCGCGCCGTCCGGGCCGGTTTCGACCTCGGCGGTCTTCGCGTCGCCGCCCGGCTTGAGGCAGGTGAACGCCTCGTACTGGGTCGGGTCGAGGACCGCAGCGAGCGTCGCCTGGACGCGGACGTTCGGGTTCGGGCTCCCGAACAGCACCCACTTTTTGCCGGCCTCCTCGAACGGGATCGGGTGCCCGCTCGGCCGCCGCCACGTCTCCTTGAGCGGCAACTCAATGGCCGGGACGAACACCGACTTCGCGTCGTCAAAGGTTGCGATGCCCTGCTCGAACTCGCCCTCCAGCCCCTTGCGGCGGGAGTAGTGCGCGGCGAGCGTTTCGCGGCCGTCGCCGTCGGGAACCACAACGGGCGCGAACACCCACACGACCCCCTCGGGCCGCTTGGCGAGCGGCATCATGGCGCGCGTAAAGCCGGACTTCGCGTCCACGAAGTAGTCGAACGCGATCCCGTTCGCGGGGTCGGTCTTCGCGTCCTTCGGGTCGAAGAGCGGCGTGGTCGCGCCCGCCATGCGGAAGAGGCCGAGCGGGTAGTCCATGCGCTGCGTGTCGCCCCAGAACCACAGCACCTTGCCCTTGTACTCCGCGGCCTGCACCGAGTCCTGCCCGCCGACCTTTCCGGGGTTGAGGGGGTCCGCGAGCGGGGGCTTGTGGCCGAGCAGGACGCTGTCGCGGTACAGCCCCTCGCCGGTCAGCCGGCACAGGCGCTCGGCGACGTTGCGGCGGGTGACCTTGATCTCCGCAACGGCTCCCGCTTTGGGGGTGACACGTGCACCGGCGAAGCCGAACCCGTCTTTCTTGGCCTCGTACCCGTGGCTCCGCACCGTGAAGAACACCTCGCGGTTCATCAAGCCGGGTTCGTGAAACGCGACCCGCCCGGCGTTGTCGGTCACGAACACCAGGCCGTTGACAGTTTCGAGTTCCACGAGCGGCACCCCCCGGCCCGTGCCCGCGTCCACCACGCGGATCTCGGCGTACCCGCCCGATTGGGGCTTCGCGTCCCCGCCTTCGCCGCGTGCGAGGGCAGAAGCGAGGAGCAGGACCAGAACCGTCCGCGATGGGGTCATGGGTGTTCACCGGGAGGGGCGAGGTGACGGGGTGGTGGAACGGAGCGTACCCCCGGGCGGCCACCGACACAAGGACGCGGCGAACATTCGCGCCCCCGGCGCGGGACGCCGCGGGCGTCGCGGCCCGGCACGGCGGTTGCTACGGCTGCGGTAACGTCCGGATTCATGCACCCCGCGCCCCTGACCAGTAACCGGTCGGGAGCGCCCCGCCCGGGAGGGCCGCCCATCGCGACCACGACCGAACCGTCCCCCGTGTTGCCGCCCGCGGGGGTGCTGCCCGCGGCCCCGATCCAGCGGTGGCTGGCCCCGGTCCGGCGGTTCCTGCACATCGAAGCGGCGAGCGGGGTGGTGCTCCTCCTGTGTACGGCGGCCGCGCTCGTACTCGCCAACTCACCGGCGGCCGCGTGGTTCGCCGCGATCTGGAAGACCCCGGTGTCGGTGGGCGTCGGCGCGTTCGCGATCGCCGGCGACGTCGGGCACCTGGTGGTCAACGACGGGCTCATGGCCCTGTTCTTCTTCGTCGTCGGCCTGGAGATCAAGCGGGAACTGGTGGTCGGCGAACTGAGGGGGTGGCGGAACGCGCTGCTCCCGGTCGCGGCCGCGGCCGGCGGCATGCTGGTGCCCGCGGCGCTCTACCTGGCCCTCCAGTGGGGGCAACCGGGGCGGAACGGGTGGGCCGTGCCGATGGCCACCGACATCGCGTTCGTGGTCGGCGTCCTGGCGCTGTTCGGGTCGCGCGTCCCGTTCGGGCTGAAGATCCTGCTCCTGTCGCTGGCCATCGTCGACGACCTCGGTGCGGTGCTCGTGATCGCGGTCGCGTTCACCGGGTCCATCGCGTGGGGGTGGCTCGCGGCCGCGGCCGGGGGGCTGGCGCTCGCGTACGCGCTCAACCGCGCCGGGCTGCGACAGGTCGGCGCGTACGTCGTGATCGGCGCGCTCGTGTGGTTCGCGGTGTACAAATCGGGCGTCCACCCGACGGTCGCCGGGGTGGCGCTCGGCCTGCTCACCCCGGCGTCCGCGTGGGTCGGGGCCGGGACGCTCGCGGGGGTGTTCGCGGGCGCGCGGCGGCTCTTCGAGCCGGGCGGCCCGCCCCCCGGCGACGACGAGCGGACGGCCGAACTCCAGCGGCTCCAGTTCGCGGTCCGGGAGAGCGTCTCGCCCCTCCACCGCCTGGAAACGGCCCTGCACCCGTGGGTGGCCTACGGCATCATGCCCGTCTTCGCGCTGGCGAACGCCGGGGTGGTGATCGGTCTCGGCGGGCTCGGCGACCCGGTCGCGGTCGCCGTCGCGCTCGGGCTGGCGCTCGGGAAGCCGGTGGGGATCCTCCTCTTCAGTTGGGTCGCGGTGCGGAGCGGGGTGACCCGGCTCCCGGCCGGGGTGACGTGGGGGATGATGGCCGGCGGGGCGTGCCTCGCCGGGATCGGGTTCACCATGGCGCTGTTCCTCACCGGCCTCTCGTTCCCGCCGGCCGCCGACGGGTCCGCCTCGGACCTCGCGGCCGCGGGCAAGATTGGGACGCTCCTGGGGTCGCTCGTCGCCGGGGTCGTGGGCGGGCTGTGGCTCATCGCCGCGACCCGCGGGGCCGCGCCGGAGCAGGGCACCGCACGCGGGTGACCGCGCGGCACCCCGGCCCGGGACGCGCCGGGGTGCCACGCGCCCGGCGCCCGTGCGTCCCCACCCGATTCCACCCACCCCCGGCGACCGCCGGGCGCACCCGCGGAGCCGCCATGCCCGATCCTGCTGAATTCGACCTCGTGGTGATCGGGGCCGGTCCGGGCGGCGAGACCGCCGCCGTCACGGCGGCCCGGCTCGGCAAGCGGGTCGCCGTGATCGAGAAGGCCGCGTTCGTCGGCGGGGCCGCGGTCAACACCGGCACGCTCCCCAGCAAGACCCTGCGGGAGACCGCGCTGGCCCTCTCCGGGCTCCGCAGCCGCGACCTGCACGGGGTCGACCTGTCGCTGGGCCGGGACGCGACCATCGACGACGTGCTGCGGCACGAGCGGACCATCAAGGCCGCGCACCGCGAGCAGATCCGCGGGCTCCTCGCCCGGTACGGCGTCGCGCTGGTCCACGGCACCGCCCGGTTCGCGGACCCGCACACGGTCCGGGTGTCCGGGGCCGAAGGCGAGCGCGACCTGATCGCGGACAAGATCGTCGTCGCCACCGGCTCGGTCCCGCTCCGCCCGCCCGGGCTCCCGTTCGAGCACACCCGGGTCCACGACTCGGACGAGTTGCTCGACCTGCACCAGATGCCGCGGTCGATCGCGGTGGTCGGGGCCGGGGTCATCGGCAGCGAGTACGCCTGCATGTTCGCGGCGCTCGGCGTCGAGACGCACCTGGTGGACGGCCGCGACGCGCTGCTCCCGTTCCTCGACGCGGACCTGTCCGCGGCGCTGGAGACCGGCATGCGGCGGCTCGGGGTGCGGTTCGTCTGGGGGGAAACGGTCGCGTCGTGCGACGCCCCGCCCGAGGGCGACGTGCGGCTCGGGCTGTCGTCGGGCCGCACCCTGGCGGCCGACCACGTGCTGATCTGCGCCGGCCGCGCGAGCCGGACGGCCGAACTGGACCCGGCCGCGGCCGGACTCGACGTCGCCCCCAAGGGGCGGCTCGCGGTGAACGCGCAGTTCCAGACGAACGTCCCGCACATCTACGCGGTCGGGGACGTGATCGGGTTCCCGGCCCTGGCCTCGACGAGCGCCGAACAGGGCCGGGCCGCGGCCGGGCACGCCTTCGGGGAGCCGTGCCGCGGGCCGGTCGCGCCGGTCCTGCCGACCGGCATTTACACCATCCCCGAGGTGAGTTCGGCCGGCGAGACCGAGGCCGCGATCCGCGCGCAGGGGGTCGACTACCTCGTCGGCCGGGCCGAGTACGCGGACGTCGCCCGGGGGAAGATCATCGGCGACGCCGCCGGGTTCCTGAAGCTCCTGTTCCGCCGGTCCGACCACAAGCTCCTCGGCGCGCACGTCATCGGCGAGCTGGCCTCCGAGGTGGTCCACATCGGGGTGCTCACCCTGATGACCGGGGCCGGCGCGGACCTCTTGCTCCAGACGTGCTTCAACCACCCGACCCTCGGCGAACTGTACAAGCTGGCCACCCACGACGCGCTGCTCCGCGAGCGGACCGGAGCCGCCCCGGGCCACTAAAATGACGGCACCCACCCCACGGGAGAGAGCATGCCTTACCAGCCCATCGAGAGCTACGGGGTCATCGGGAACCTGCGAACGGCCGCCTTGGTCGGGCAGGACGGCTCGATCGACTGGCTGTGCCTCCCGCGGTTCGACTCGCCGAGCGTGTTCGGGGCGATCCTCGACGACGCCAAGGGCGGCCGGTTCCGCATCGCCCCGGGGGTCGAGGGTGCGCGGCACAAGCAGTTCTACTGGCCCGACACGAACGTCCTCGTCACCCGGTTCCTGCACCCCGACGGGATCATGGAGCTGATCGACTTCATGCCGGTCCCGCGGCCCGGCGACGCGTGCGAGCACCAGCTCGTCCGCCGCGTGCGGGTCGTGACCGGGGAGCTGGCGGTGCGGGTCGAGTGCCGCCCGGCGTTCGACTACGCCCGCGCCGAGCACGCGGCGTACCCCGACGAGTGCGGGGTCCGGTTCGACGGCCCCGGCCTGAACCTCGCCCTCTCGTCGCCGCTCGAACTGCGCGTCGCGAACGGCGGGGCGACCGGTGAGGTGACGCTGCGGGCCGGCGAGGAGCGCACGTTCGTGCTCCAGGTGGTGACCCCCGGCCACAAGCAGGAGGGGTGCCCCACCGCGGCCGGGGCGGCGGAGCTGTTCCAGCGGACCGTCGATTACTGGCACAAGTGGCTGGCGAAGTGTACCTACAAGGGGCGGTGGCGGGACCAGGTGTACCGCTCGGCGCTCGCGCTCAAGTTGCTCACCTACGAGCCGACCGGGGCGATCGTCGCGGCGGTCACGACGAGCCTGCCCGAGGGGATCGGCGGGGTGCGGAACTGGGACTACCGGTTCACCTGGGTCCGCGACGCCGCGTTCACCGTGTACGCGTTCCTGCGGATCGGGTTCACCGAGGAGGCGGTCCGGTTCATGGACTGGCTCCGCCAGCGGTGGCGGAACCCGGACGCGCACTGCGACGGCCCGCTCCAGCTCATGTACGGGATCGGCGGCGAGTCCGAGCTCGACGAGTTCGAGTTGCCCCACCTCGACGGGTACAAGGGGTCCAAACCGGTCCGCATCGGCAACGGCGCGCACGGCCAGCTCCAGCTCGACATCTACGGCGAGTTGATGGACGCGGTGTACCTGTTCAACAAGTACGCCTCGCCCATCGCCTACGACGACTGGGTGCGGCTCCGCGGGATGATCGACTGGGTGGCCGGGAACTGGCAGCGGCAGGACGAGGGCATCTGGGAGGTCCGCGGCGGGCGGCGCGACTTCGTGTACTCGCGGGTGCTGTGCTGGGTGGCGCTGGACCGCGGGCTCCGGCTGGCCGACAAGCGGTCCCTCCCGGCCGACCGCGCGCGGTGGCTCGCGGCCCGCGACGCGATCCTCGACGAGGTCATGGCCCGTGGGTGGAACGGGGACCGGAAGGCGTTCGTCCAGAGCTACGGGTCGGACGCGCTGGACGCCTCGCTGCTGCTCCTTCCGCTCGTGTTCTTCACCGCCCCGAACGACCCGCGGATGCTGAGTACCCTCGACGCGATCCGGCAGCCGCTCGAGGCCGGGGGGCTGGCGGCCGACGGGCTCGTGTACCGGTACGACCCGGAGCTCGCGCCCGACGGCCTGCCGGGCAAGGAGGGCACGTTCAACATGTGCTCGTTCTGGCTCATCGAGGCGCTGACCCGGGCCGGCCGCACCGACCCGAAGCTGCTCGCCGAGGCCCGCCTGCGGTTCGAGCAGATGCTCGGGTACGCGAGCCAGTTGGGGCTGTACTCGGAGCAGACCGGGCCGAGCGGCGAGGCGCTGGGGAACTTCCCGCAGGCGTTCACGCACCTCGGGCTCATCTCGGCCGCGTTCAACCTCGACCGCGCGCTGTCGGGAAAGTGACCAGCTCGGTTCAGAATCTGAGCACCCCGGGCCGCCCGGCGTCGCCGGCTCGCGTCCGCGACACAGACCCTTGAGGCCGTCCGAGCGGCCGACGCAGAAAAGGCGCGAACTCGCGAGTGGGCTTGATGGGTCCGGTCGGCGCACGAAGATGACGTTCGAATCGGTGCCCTCTTCTTCCGAAGGGAGTCACGCGGGTGGCGAGTGGTCGGTGTGCGAAAGCGTTTGGAGAGGTGGCTGAGTGGTCGAAGGCACCACTTAGCTAAAACAAAAGGTGAGGCTTTCGAACTTACCTTTGGTCTGCGCGATGCCATGCTTCAGCCGGCCGATGTGCCACTTGTAGGAGAGGTTTTTTCGTGCCTGCGGTACACCTCGTCGCTGACCGCGGACGCCTCCCGCTCTTCGTGAGGCCCGCCCGCGGCAGTGTTCCATAGCGACTCACAAAGGGCATCTTGCAATGGTGCCCCTGCGAATTCGGCAAACTCACCTTGCCAGTAAAACCGCATCCTCTCGCCCGGGCCATTTGTTACCGAAGACCGGGGGACACGAGCCTCCATCGGGCTGCTTGAGTGGTCGGGCCCTGGCGGCCGCGGCCCGCTCACACTCAGTCTCGGCAGGAGGTAGCGATCCCCCCCCCGAGAGGCCGATGTGAGGGAGGACGGTTCACAACGTCTGGGTGTAGCTGCCGTGTCTCACGGAACCAGTTTCCGCGCGAGTCAAGAGCGGTGTGGGAGCGGTCGATGGGGCCAACGTTGACGGCGGGCGCCGGGCTCGGCCCGGGTCATGACCCGGGCCGAGCCCGGCCGTGCTCAACCCGCCAGGAACACGACCGGGAGCCGCCGAGGTTCGTTGCAGTTTTTCCGCGAAACAGGGCGCGCAGCGACAATAAGGGCGTGGTGCTCCGGGACGGGGAGCCGTACCGGGCGAAGGAGCTGGGCGGGGAGTACAGCCTGTCGTTCGTGGTCGTCCAGCCCGGCGGCAGGCCCGGGGCGGTGTACCTGGCGGAGGCCCCGGACCCGGCGATGGGGGCGTTCGAGGTGACCGGGCCGACCGGCCGCGGCGTCCAGCCGGGGAAGTACAAGATTCAAGCCAGGCACGTCATCGCGGGGGAAAGTCGCCCCTCCCGGACGAACTCGGGACGGACGCCACCCCACTCGAAGTGACGGTCACCGACTCGCCCGCCCCGCTGATGATCGACCTCGGTAAGAGCCCGTCGGTGGCGCCGCAGTGAGACGGTGCCACGCGGGCCAACAGGGCCGGGAACCGCCGGTCCGTCGGTCACGGGAACGAGAAAGGCGGTCGGGCCGGCCGGCCCGACCGCGGCGGGCCGCCCGGAGCCGGCTCCAGGTGCGGTCGGGTGCCGCCTATCGCGGGGCGCGCTCCTTGACTTGCTGTCCGAACACGCTCTCGGGCCTCACCTCAGGGACAGCCCGGGCTTGCCCCACCGGCGTGACTCCGCGTGGGCACTTCCGCCCACCCGGCCGCGGGAGGCGACGGCCAAGAGCCTCGCCCGCCGGCCTCAACGGGCGGTGGTGGGCCGTACGGGACCGACGTCCGGGAACGTCCGCACCGCGGGCGGTCCGAGGCCCCGGACCGCGAACAGGTCCACGACCAGCACCACCGCGAACAGGATCACGAAGGCCCACGCGAGCGAACTCGTCTTCCGCCGCGGACTGTCGTTGGGGTCGGGTCCGTCGCTCATTTCTTCCCGCCCTTCATTGGGGTTCTGGGTTGCGGTCGCCGGGGCCGGGCGACCGGCGGGACGGGCGGGACATCGGTCGGTTTCTGCAAGAGCACCCCTTGCACGAATCGAACCATTCGGGCCAAGTCATCGACCCCGCCGCCGGCCCGCCCACCCTGGCGGCGCGGCGTTCCGCGTCCTCATCATAGGCGGCCCCCTGCGCGTCGAGTGCGCCCGTAGCCGGGCGCCCTCGACCAGCTCCTCCTTGACGTCGAGGTCATCACCAGGGGGACTCCCCCAATGTGGCACACGAGTCGCGTTCGGGTCGCGGGGGGTTCTTCAATTCGTCGTTGTGCGACCCCCGCGTTCGAACACTCTCGGGGGTTGGACCGGGGCCCCGTTCACGCCCGACCCCCGCCACCACGTCCGCGGCCGACGCGGCCCGCCCGCTCCTCGCCGCGCGGCGGCACGAGTTCTCCCAGCTGCTGCCGACCGAGCCCCTGTGGGCCGAGGGGGACGCGGGCCGGCTCGCGCGGGTGGCCGTGAACCTGCCGACGAACGCGGCCAAGTACACCCTGACCGGCGGGCGGGTCCGGATGAGCGTGGGCTGGGAGGGCGGCGAGGCGGTGGTCCGGGTGCTCGACAACGGGCCCGGGATCCCCCGGACATCCTCCCCAAGGTGTTCGACCTGTTCACCCAGGTGGACGGGTCGCTGAGCCGGTCCAAGGGCGGCCTCGGGATCGGGCGGTCCCTGGCGCCGGGTCCGTGCAGAGTTGGATCACGGCGACCGCCGCCGGCCCGCGGTGCCTGCCCGAAGGGCAGGTGGACGTACCGTAGCCCGTGTCCTCGGCAGCCGCCGCCGCGCCGAGCGGGGCCGCGCCGAAGCCGGTGAGGGAGCGGGAACGGGTGGCGGCCGTGGCGTTTCTCCGCGGTAGTGGGGACCGCCCGCCGGGAGTCGGCCCCGGACCGGCGGCGCGGGGTCCCGGGCGTGCAACAACCGTGCGCGCGCCCGGGGCCGGCGGTGACGAGCCGCGGCGTGGCGGCGTCATCTCGCCCGCTCCGCGAGCAGTTTTTCGAGGTCCGGCAGGTTCACCGGCTTGGTCAGGTGCCCGTCGCACCCCGCCGCGCGGGACCTCTCCCGGTCGCTCTCCTGCCCCCAGCCGGTCAGCGCGATGACCGTGATGCCCCGGCCCCACGGCTGCTCGCGAATGCGCCGCGTCGCGTCCAGGCCGTTCAGGCGCGGCATGCCGACGTCCATCAGGATCACCTCGGGCCGGAACCGCTCCGCCCGCTCCACCGCTTCGACGCCGTCGTGGGCCACCGCCAGTTCGTTGCCGAACAGGGCGAGCATGTCGGCCATCGACTCGGCCGAGTCGCGGTTGTCGTCCACCACGAGGACCCGCCGCCCCGTCACCCGGGCCGGCCCCTCGGGGGCCGGGCCCGGGGCCGCCCCGCCCGCCGGCGCCAGGACCGGCAGCCGGACGGTGAACGTGCACCCCAGGCCCGGCCCGGGGCTCTCGGCGGCGACGGTCCCGCCGTGCATTTCCACCAGCCCCTTGACCAGGGCCAGGCCGATCCCCAGCCCGCCGGTGGACCGCTCCAGCGACCGGTCGATCTGCGAGAACATGTCGAAGATGCGCGACAGGGACTCCTCCGGAATGCCCGCCCCCGTGTCCCGCACGGACACCGCCACCGTGCGGCCGTGCCGTTCCGCGGAGAGGGCGATCCGGCCGCCCGGCGGCGTGTACTTGGCGCTGTTGGTCAGCAGGTTGCCGAACACCTGGGCCAGCCGCGTCAGGTCGGCGTCCAGCTCGACCGGCTCGGCCGGGAGCGCCACGGTGAGGTCGTGGCGCGCGGCGTCGATCGCCGGCCGGGCGGTCTCGACCGCGCTGCCCACCACGTCGGCCAGCGCCACCCGCTCCCGGCGGAGTTCCATCTTGTTTCGGGTGATCCGGGACACGTCGAGGAGGTCGTCGATGAGCCGCACCATGTGGCTGAGCTGCCGGTCCATCATCTCCTGCGACCGCTCCCGGACCGCCCGGTCCGGGGACCGCCGGAGCACCTGGAGGCCGTTCCGCACGGGGGCCAGCGGGTTCCGCAGCTCGTGCGCGAGCAGGGCCAGGAACTCGTCCTTCCGCCGGTCGGCGTCCCGGAGGGCGTCCTCGGTCGCCTTCCGGTCGGTGATGTCCATGGCCGCGCCCGCCATGAACAGCGGCCGCCCGCCGGGGTCGGGGAACGCCCGGCCCTGGTCCCGGAGCCAGTGGACGGTCCCGTCGGGCCACGTCACCCGGAACTCGACGTTGAACCCGCCGCCCTCGCGGAGGCACCGCTCGAACTCGCCCCGCACCCGGTCCCGGTCCTCCCCGTGGACCGCCCGGAGGAACCCCTCGAGCGTCTTCACCTCCTCGCCGGGGGCCAGGCCCATGAGGCGGCGCAGGCTGTCGTCGAGGATCTGCTCGTCGGCCGGGATGCGCCACAGCCAGGTGCCCATCTGGGCCGCGTCCAGGGCGACCCGCAGCCGCTCCTCGCTCTCCCGGAGCGACTCGGCGGCCAGCTTGGCCCCGGTGAAGTCGCGCATCACCTTGGCGAACGCCCGCGGGCCGCCGGCCCCGTCCCGGAGCAGCACCATGACCCCGCTCACCCAGATGCGGGTACCGTCCTTGCGCAGGTGCCAGCGGTCGTCGCTCGCCCGCCCGTCCCGCAGCGCGGCCCGCAGCTCCTCCCCGGGCACGCCCCGGGCCCGGTCCTCGGGGGTGAAGGTGACGAACGAGGACTCCCCGAGGATCTCGGCCCCGGCGTACCCGAGGACCCTCTCGGCCCCGGCGTTCCACGTGACGACCCGGCCGTCGAGGTCGGTGACGAAGACGGCATAATCTTTGGTCGTTTCCACCAGGACCCGGAAGAGTTCCGACTCCATCGCGGTCTGATCGTCCTTAGGTTCGGCCATGGTACTTGAGTTTGTAGAGCCGTTCGGTACGCCGGCGCGGTGCCGGGGTGGCGGGCGGGACGCGGGTCTGCGCCGCAGGGCGGGGCGCAGCAAACCTCGTCACTTATTCTACCCGAACGCGTTCCGGTTTTCTGCGGGCGCACCGGTTAACCGCGCCCGCAACGCGGCGTGCCGGCCGGTCCCGCCCCGCCTGCACCTTCCCTCCCTCGATCCACCGGCTGGGGGTGGTGACGCTCGGCTCGCCGCCGCCCGGCGCGCGTACCGGAGCGCGACCGCCGCCCCGTGGGAGGTGGTGACCTGGTCGTCGGCGACCGGCACGCCCGCAGTTGCACCGGGCCCCAGGCGACGGTCGGCGGTGCGAAGTGGGGCAACGCGCAAGCGTACACGGCCGACGCCGGGCGGGACGCCCGCGAGCGGTTGGCGCGGGGGCGGGCCGGGGGGGCGGGCCCGAAGGAGCCGCCGGAGTCCGCTAGGCCCGGCAGAGGGGCAGGCGGACGGTGAACTCGCTCCCCTTGCCCCGGCCCTCGCTGCGCACCTGCACGGTCCCGCCGTGCAGCGACACCAGCTCCTTGACCACCGACAGGCCCAGCCCGAGCCCGCCCTGGGACTGGTCCGCCGACTCCGCCTCCTGGGTGAACAGGTCGAAGATCCTCGGGAGCATCCCGGGCGCGATGCCACACCCGTTGTCCTCCACCCGGAACACCGCGTCGCCCCCTTCGACCGTCGCCTTCAGCCACACCCCGCCGCCCTCCGGCGTGTACTTGATCGCGTTGGCCAGGAGGTTCACCGCCACCTGGTGCAGCCGGTCCGGGTCGGCCTCCACGACCGTCGGGCCGGGCAGCAGGAGCACCTTGAAGTCCTGCCGCCGCTGCTCGGCCTGGGGGCGGCAGCAGTCGGCGGCCCCGGTGAGCACGTCCTCCAGGTGGACGGCCCTGAGGTGCAGCTTGAGCTTGCCCGCCCCGGCCCGGGTGGCCTCCATCATGCCGTCCACCAGCCGGCGGATGACCCCGACCTGCCGCTCGATCCGACCGAGCGGCCCGGCGACGTTGTCGGTCCCCGGCGTCTGCCGGATCAGTTCGACCGCGTTGGCGAGCGGGGCCAGCGGGTTCCGCAGCTCGTGGGCCAGGGTGCCGAGGCACAGCTTGTGCCGCTCGGCGGCGTTGGCCAGGGCGTCGACCTGCGCCTTCACATCGGTGCGGTCGCGGAGCACCTTGCCGAACCCGACGACCGCCCCGGCCGGGTCGCGCAGGGGGACGAGCACCCCGCCGGCCCAGATCCGGGTCCCGTCCCTGCGGACCTGCCACCGGTCGTCCTCGGCCCGCCCGTCGGCCCGCGCGACGCCCAGCTCGTGCTCGTGCGCGCCCCGCTCGCGGTCCTCGGGGGTGAAGATCGTCGAGAGGGGGCGGCCGACCATCTCGGCGGCGGCGTACCCGAACACGGCCTCGGCCCCGGGCAGCCAGCCGACGACGGTCCCGGCCGGGTCCAGGAGGATGATCGCGTGGTCCCGGTTCTGGTCGAGGAGCAGGCGGAGCAACTCGTCGGGGGTGGCCACGGCGGGCCTCCGTGCGCGCCCGGGCGGGCGCGCGTGGGGGGGGTGGTTCGGGGTGCATTGTGACGCTAGGGGGAGTGCGGGGCCGGCACAAGCGGGGGAAAGCGAAGTCCGCTGCGGGAACAGTACCGCCCCCGACGCCGCCGGCGCGAGTTGACACGCGAGGCCCGGCCGCGACGAACGACAACGTCACCGGTTTCCCGGAGGAACTGCGGCCCCGTTTCAAGCCCGACCCCACGCCCGAGCGAAGCCCTCGCGGACCCCGCCCTCGCCGCCCAGGGGCGGATCCGGAAGGCGTGCGTGCGGCTGCTGAAGAACGTGTCGTTGGAGAAGGTGCAGCGGAAGCAGAACCGGGGAAGCGGGTCGGGAAGTGCGACCATCACCAACGGAGGGGAGCGGCCCCGCGCTCGACCCTGTCGTCGCGGGCGGCGGCCCCGACCATCGTGCGGCCGAACGCTGTACTCCGGCTTCTGGACCAGCAGCGACGCGGTGGCGATCTGCCCGTCGAGGACGCGGGCACGCTCCAGGGACGCCGCCCCGAGGTCAATCGGGCGGAGGTCGGCGGACAGGACAAGGGGCGCGACGAGGAGCTCGTGACGGGCCAGGGGCCGGCGGGGCCGGGGTTGTTGGCAATGGGGATCCCCCATTGCTACTGGGCCGCCGGTGGCACCCGCAGTGGCCGGGTGTAGGGCACGGTCGCCACGCCCCGGCACCCCGGGCACTCGGGCAGGTAGTTGGCGCAAGCGGCGGGCCGCCCGTCCGAACCGTTGTAGAAGGACGCGGCGAACCGGACGGCGTCCGTGTCGAATGCGAAGGCGCGGTCGCACCGCAGGCAGTGAGCCGTGGAGGTCATGAGGGTCCAGTGGTCCGGGCGCGAGGGCACTGGGTCAAGTTATCCAGTCCCACACGGCACCCCAACGCCCGTCCCCAAGTCTTCCCACTCTCCTGACACGCGAGTGGGCCGCAGGAAACGGCTCCCATCCGGAAGGACCCACTCCCCACGCCATAGCCGGTCGTCGAAGATGAACGCGCGGAGCCGGCTCACGACGCTCCCCCCGGAACCGGGATCCGGACCGCGACCGTGGTCCCCGCGCCGGGACTCGACTCGACCTCGAACGTGCCGCCGACGAGCTCCACCCGCTCCCGCATGCCGAGGAGCCCGAGGCGGCCCTTCGGGGCGGCGTCCGGGTCGAACCCCGCGCCGTCGTCCTCGACCGCGACCGACACGGACCCGTCCGACCGCGTCACCGCGACGCCCACCGCCGAGGCCCCCGCGTGCTTCGCGACGTTGGTCAGGGCCTCCTGGACGACCCGGTAGATCGCCGTCTCGACCTCCGCCGGCACCCGCCCCGGCTCGACCCCGGAGGCGTGGAAGTCGGCCCTCACCCCCGACCGGGACGACCACTCGGACACGAGCTGGCCGAGGGCGGGCGCGAGGCCGACGTCGTCGAGCGACGTCGGCCGCAGGCGGACGGCGAGGCCGTGCAGCTCGCGCCCCAGGTCGTTCATGATCCGCTGGGCCTCGGCCAGTCCGCCCGCGGCCGGCGGCGGGTCGCCGGCCTCGAGCGACTTGAGGGTGAGCGACAGCCCGGCCAGGAGCTGGCCGACCGTGTCGTGCAGGTCCCGGGCCACCCGCCGCCGCTCGTCCTCCTGGGCCGACCCCAGCAGCCGGGCGAGTTCCCGCCGCCGGCCCATCTCGGCCTCGAGCGCGTCCCTCGCCCGCTCCAGGTCCGCGGTCCGCTCGGCCACCCGCGCCTCCAGCCGGTCCCGGGCGTCCCGCAGCTCGTCCTCCATCCGCTTCCGGTCGGTCAGGTCGCGGAGCACCTTGACGAACCCGGTGGCGTCCGGGAGCGTGGTCAGCACCCCCGAGGCGTAGAACCGGGTGCCGTCCTTGCGCACGTGCCACCGCTCGTCCGCCGCCCGCCCGGCCCGGCGGGCCTCCGCCGCCTCCCGCTCGGGCCCCCCGGCCGCCCGGTCCTCGGGGGTGAACAGGACGTCCCCGGACCCCCCGACGACCTCGTCCGCGGCGTACCCGAACGCGGCCACGGCCCCCGCGCTCCAGACCGTCACCGTGCGGTCCGGGGCCTGGGTGAGGATGGCGAAGTCGGTCGCGCTCTCCAGGATCAGCCGCAGCCGCTCCTCGCTCCGCCGCAGGGCCTCCTCGGCCTCCCGCCGCTCGGTCACGTCCGCGCACGCCCCGGCCATCCGCCGCGGCCCGGCGGAATCCCCGAACACGTCCCCCTGGTCCCGCAGCCACCGCACGGTTCCGTCCGGGCGGATGATCCGGAACTCGGTGTTCAGCGGCCGCCCCTCCCGGGTGGAGGCGTCGAACGCCTCCCGCACGGCCGCCCGGTCGTCGGGGTGCAGGCGGGCGAGGAACGCGTCGAACGACTGCGTCGTCTCGACCGGGTCCAGGCCGAGCAGCCGGTTCAGGTGGCCGTCCCGCAGGTGCGCGCCGGTCGAGAGGTCGAGCGTCCAGGTGCCCATGCGGGCCGCCCCCAGGGCCTGCCGCAGCCGCTCCTCGCTCGCCCGGACCGCGTCCTCGGCCCGCCTCCGGGCGGTGACGTCGACGAACGTGAGTACCACCCCTTCGATCCGGTTGTCGGTCGTCCGGTACGGGGTGACCCGCCGCAGGTAGTGCCGGCCGTTCTCCCCGCCCACCTCGCGCTCGGCCGGCACGAGCCGGTCCAGCACCGCCCGGCAGTCCTCGTCCAGGTGCGGGTCGTCGAACCGCCGGGCCAGGTCGGCCAGCGGCCGCCCGACGTCCCCCGGGATCGGGCCGAGGAGCTCCCGGACGGCCGGGGTGTACCGGCGGATGTGCAGGTCCGTGTCCAGGAACAGCACCGCCAGGTCGGTGCTGGCCAGGAGGCTGGCCAGGTCGCTGGCGGCCGCCCGGAGCTCCTCCACCTTGGTCCGCAGCTGGCCGTTGACCGCCCGCAGCTCCTCGTTGAGCGACTGCATCTCCTCCTTGCCCGTCTCCAGCTCCTCGTTGGCGCTCTGCAGCTCCTCGTTGACGCTCGTCGCCTCCTCGTGGGCCGCCTTGAGCTCCTCGTTGGACGTCTGCAGCTCCTCGATCACCCCCTGCAGCTCGCCCCGCAGCCGCCGCGCCTCCTCCCCCGCCCCCTCCCCGCCGGGCGCGGCCGCCGGGGCGGCCGGCCCGCTGGCCTGGAAGCTGACCACGAAGTACTCGGGGGCCGGCTCGCCGTCGGGCCCGGGGACCGGGGACGCGGTCACCAGCACCGCCCGGCGGCCGTCGGCCGCGTCCACCCACCCGTCGGGGGCGACCCCCCGGCCGCCGTGCGCGGCGTGGTGGAGGGCCACCCGCGCCGCCCCCCGCACGCCGTCCCGGACCAGCAGCATCAGGTCCCGGGTCGCCTCGCCCGACAGTTGGAAGTACGGCCGCACGTCCCCGTGGTAGTACAGCACCTGGTGGTCCCGGTCGACCATCACGGCCGCCGGGGTGTGGGACGCCAGGAGCGCCCGGCGGGCCAGCTCCCCGAGCGGCGGGCGGGCGCCGGGCCGGGGGGCGGGCGGCGCCTCCCCGGCGCGGGCGGGGCCGTCGGCCGGGAGGGCCCGGCGGGGCCCGAAGTCGACCTCCCCGTGCCGGGTCGGGCCGACCCGGCGGAAGATGCGGTGCTTCTTGTCGACCAGTTCGAACAGCCCGTCGGCCCCGCCGGGCGTCTCGCTGGTGCCCAGCACCAGGGCCCCGCCCTCCCGGAGCCCGAAGTGCAGCACGGCCAGCACCCGCCGCTGGGTCTCCGGCTCCAGGTAGATGAGCAGGTTCCGGCACGTGGCCATGTCCAGCCGGCCGAACGGCGGGTCCTGGAGGATGTTCTGCGGGGCGAACACCACCCGGTCCCGCACCTCCTGGCGGACCCGGTACACCTCGTCCGCGCGGTCGAAGAACCGGCGCAGCCGCTCGGGGGACACGTCGCTCTCGATCCCGCCCGGGTACACGCCGGCCCGGGCGTGGGCCAGGGCCCGCTCGGCCAGGTCGGTGGCGAACACCTTGATGTCCAGCCGCTTGCCGGCCCGGTCCGACTCCTCGAGCAGGAGCATGGCCAGCGTGTACGCCTCCTCCCCACTGGAGCACGCGGCCACCCACGCCCGCACCGGCGCCCCCGGCTCGCGGGCCGCGACCAGCGGGGCCACCACCTGCTCCCGCAGCGCCTCCCACACGTCCGGGTCGCGGAAGAACCCGGTCACGTGGATCAACAGGTCGTCGGCCAGGGCGGCGACCTCGCCCGGGGTCTGCCGCAGGAGCCGGGCGTACTCGCCCAGGTGCTCGACCCGGGCCAGCCCCATGCGCCGCTGCACCCGGCGGAGCACGGTCGGCTTCTTGTACCCGCTGAAGTCCAGCCGGCCCCGGGTGCGGAGGACGGCCAGGACCTCCCGCATGTGCTGCCCCTCGCGCGCGAGGACGGCCCGGGCGTCGGCCCCGCGCCCGCCGCGTACGGGCTGCCGGCGTAGGCGAGGAGCACCTCGGGCAGCTCGGCCGGGCGGAGCACGTAGTCGGCGTACCCGGCGTCGATCAGGTGCCGGGGCATGCTCGGGTACTGGGCCGACTCGGGGTCCTGCGCGACGCACAGCCCGCCGACCGCCTTGACCGCCTGGGCCCCGGCGGTGCCGTTGGACCCCATGCCGCTGAGCACCACGCACACCGCCCGCTCCCGCTGCTCCTCGGCGAGACTGCGGAACAGGTCGTCGACCGGGCGGTTGGCGGCCCTCGGCCCGCCGAGCCGGGGGCCGAGGTGGAGGCGGCCGCCGCGGACGGTGAGCACGTGCCCGGGGCGGATCACGTACACGTGGTCGGGCTCGACCGGCACGCCGTCCGCGGCCTGGCGGACGGGCATCGTGGTGCGGCGGGCGAGGACCTCGGCCAGCACGCTGTCGCTGTCGGGGGGGAGGTGCAGGACGAAGACGAACGCCATGCCGGCGTCCGGCCGCATGGCGTCGAGGAACGCGCCGAACGCCTCCAGCCCGCCGGCCGACGCCCCGACCCCGACGACCGGGAACGGGAGCCGGGGCGGCTGCTCGGCGTCCACCGGCTGCGCGAGGCGGTTCGGCTCCGCGTCGGGCGGGGTCGCGCCGGGACCGGGTTCGGGGGGAACGTCGTCGGCCACGCCTACACCTGCTCTCGGAACCGGGCGCCGGCGGCCCCGTCGGTGCGACGTCGCCGCCGGTGTCAGTCTATCCGCGGCGGCCGTTTTCGCGTCACGGGGACCCCCCGCAGTGATGTCGGGAGTTCCCCGTCCGCTCCCGATTCAACTCGACCCGGACGCCCACGGTTCACCCGGCGCTTACTGTGTCACCGTTCGGCGTCGTCCGATAGCCGTCAGGAACGCGAGCGGGCCGGGGGACCACCTCCCCGGTCCGCGTCGTTGAACGGCGCTCACGCCCCGTCGCCGAACACCCACTTGCGGACGTGGTCCGCGACGGCCCGCGGAGCCGCTCGTCGCTGATCCGCTCCCGGTACACGCTCGCCATGTCGTCGCGGGCGTGGCCTATGATGTGGTCGACGACGACCTGGTCGCGGGACTCGCCCCGATCGTCTCGAACGTGTGCCTCAGGGCGTTGAGGGTCCGCATTGCCCGGGACCCCGAGGCGGTTCAGGAGCTTCCGCAACTCGGCCGAGATCGGGTTGCGGTCGTCGGGCCTGTGCCAGCTCTCGCCCTTGGAGGTGATGAACACCAGCCCGTCGTTCGCCGCGTCCCTCGGGGCCTTCGGCCTTCGCCAGCCCCTTGACCGTGACACCCGCTGACACCTCCCGCGGCTTCCCTCCCGCGTGGAGCGCGTCCCTCTGCTCGAGGTACTTCTTGAAGGCCCCCGTCGGGGTCGTCCCACGGGCCGAAGTAGTGCGTCGCCCCGCGGATCTTCTTGGCCCACCGATTCGTCGCGTGGGGAAACAGTGGGAACCCGGGATAGGGCTTGATGGGCTTGGTCTGCGCACTAAGATGTCGTTCGGACACGTGAACCCTCCCTCGGAGCGGGGGTCACTACAGCGGGCAGGGTGGAACAAGCACCCCGGACGCTGGTCCGACGATACCGGGTGTCACAACGGGTGTCAAACCCCGGAGCGACGAGCGGCGGCCACCGCGAGCACGACCCGGGATTCGCAGAGGTTTGGAGAGGTGGCTGAGTGGTCGAAAGCACCGCTTTGCTAAAGCGGCGTGGGGGTAAAACCCCACCGCGGGTTCGAATCCCGCCCTCTCCGCTTTCATGTCTGTGTGCTGACGGGCTCGTGACGTAACAGCAAGAAATTGCAGCATCTTGCGACACGGCTTCTCCGACGAACTACCCCGCCTGGTGCACGTTTGGTGCACAACCCGTGCACCGGGGGGAGTTCCGTGCCGCCGAAAAAGTCCCAACCCTTTCCGCGTTTCCGCGTCGGTAAGGTCAGCGTGTACGAGTACCACGGGGCGTGGTGGGTGTACTACCGCGACGACACCGGGCCACACCGCAAGAAGGTCGCCGAGGCCCGCGACCAAGCCGAACAGGTCGCTGCGAGGGTCAACTCGCAACTCGCCAGCAACAAACCCACCCTGCTCACGTTCACGCCGATCGGTGTGGCCGACCCGATGCCGACCGGCGGCAAGCGGCTGGTCTACGTCGATCCCGCCTCGAACGCCGTGGTCGTGATCGACGGCATCGTCGTCTGGGCCTACCGCTACCGGGCGGAGTGAGAATCGCTGCCGGTCGCGGCCCGTTCTTACGTCTTTATCTCTTCGCGACGGGCGGTGGCCGACGAGTTCATCATCAGCATCTCGGACTCGACCACCATTCGCGATCCCCGATCACCGTTCGCCAAGTTCGAGTTCCAGTCGGTAGCCCGCAGTGAATCGCTCCCACCAGTAGACGCACCACGGGCCGATCGGAACCACGCGACGGTCCCGGACAACGTCACCCTTCGCGACATGCTCTGGCACGATGCCCTCGAAGCCATCCTCGGACGTGCAGTAGTAGTGGGCCTCCCAGTAGTACCCGCGAGAGACGTAAAGATCGTCCTCCCAGTCGGTGCCGAGCCACTCGGTCATGATCGTCCGGTAGAGCGTTGCCCCGTCAGGCGAGAAGTCGATCTCGCCCCACCGCCTCGCGTCCGGCATCGGCACGGGCACAAGGCGGTGGGGCCGCAACGGGTTGACGGCGTAACTGCACACACGCGGGCGGCCCTCGGCCGTTCGGGGTATGGCGAGGAGGGCAGAGTCGTTGCGAAGCAGTGATCGGACCTCGTCGAGCGCGCGTTGATCGACCCTCCGCAACCACCCGTATCGGAGGCACGCGTCGAGGCCATCACGACATTGTTCTTCCGAGACCGTCACGCCGGAGAGTCGCTCCGCGGACTCGGCGGTTGCGCGGCGGAAGCTGGCGGGCGAGTCACGGAACCAGCTGCGCTCCATGCACCAGAGTGTTAGCCACTCCGCGAGAGTGACATTGTGGCGATCGAGGGTGTCACGCAACCGCCCCGGGTCGGTGCTTCGAGCCGAGAAGTCGAGGTAGCAATCCTCCTTACCACCCGAAGCCCGCCCCTGCCACCGCCGCTGCTCTACGACGTCAACGCGGTAGCCAGCAGGGAACCGCCGCCACCATTGCGCCCGCCACGGCCCGATCGGGACCGGGCCGGTGACCGAGACGACTTCGTCCTCAGCACTCGCCTGTTCCGCGGCCTCGACCGCAGCGGCCTTGGTTCTGAAGTACCGGGCGGTCCTCTCGTGAACCACGTCGGTGAACGCGAAGGGCGGTCTGCGGTCGTCGCGGAAGCAGCGAGCGCAGAGGCGTTGCCACAGGTCCGCTCCGGCGTGGGTGAAATCGACGCCGCCGACCGGCGGGAGACCGTAGATGGGGCCGAGGAACCGACCCTCGCGGAGTTCGTCCGCGATCCGCGAAAGCGCGTCGTCGTCGATGATCTGTAGCCGCCCCGCGCGTATGCACCGGGCCAGTGCCGCACGGCACGCGTCCTCGGTGAACGAACCGCCGAGCCGGTAGGACTCGCCCGCGGAGCGTTCGGGCAGGTGATGTGGTGGGAGCGTGATGCCGTAGTGGATGACGTTGAAGAGGGAGGCTTCGGGCGGCGTCAGGCCGAGGTCGGACAGGGCTCGGGCGAGGGCGCGTTCACGCTCGGCTTGGGCCTCCGCCCGGCTGCGATTCTGATCGGTCAAGGCAATGGGGTGTGAGTTCCGTAGCGTCGAGAGTTGGTCGAGTTGGGTAAGGACGACCGCCTTACACCGTGTCGCGCTCACGCGGCTCACAAGACGAGAGTACACTGCGGCGGTCGAAACCTCAAGACGCGGTTCTGGGCTCGTGCTTCGGCACGGGCGGCGACCGGTTTGGGAACCACGCTCACCCGACGGCGGTCCGGCCGGGGTTGGGCGTGCCGTGGTGCCCGAGGGGGGGTCGCGTGTTCGGAACGCTCCTGACGACTACGCCGCCCCTTCCCGGCGTGCCTTCGTGAGGGCACGGGGCGGTGCCGGCGGCTTGGCCGCCCGGTCACACCACGCGATCACGGCGTCCAAATCTTGCCCGGCCTCCGCCCCGTCCCCCGCGGTCGTACGCCCCACGGGGTGCTCGCCCGCCCTCGCCGAGACGCCGTCCGCCAGGCGGTGCACCCTGTCCATTACGCGTGCCGGCCAGGCCCCCGCCAGCCGGAACACGACGCGGAGGACGCGGCACCAGGCGGCGAGTTGGGCGGGCGAGTTCCGGCCCGGCTCGGGGAGGGAGACGCCGGGGTACTTCGCGGCGTACCCCCGCCACGCCGACCGGAAGGTGTCGAACGCCCGCTGCCGGGCTCGGAGGTCGGCGTGCGGTGTCGCACCCCCGGTCGGGCCGGGGCGGCGGTCGTCCCAGGCGGCGTGGGCGTCGAGGACGCGGACCAGTTCGGCCGCCTGCCCGGGCGTGAGTTGCCCGGCGGCGGCCTCGGTCAGTTGGGGCATGGTGGCCTTCACGATGGAGAACGCGTCGGGACGGAGGTGTAGATCCGACCGCCGTGGTCGGTGGGGGCTCATAGCCGGCACCGGGAAGCGGGGGAAGGCGGGTTGGCACGGCGACGTGCCGATTCGGGCACGCGGGCGGTAACGGTTACAACCGCCCCGCGGCCGGCGGGGAGCAGTTCGAGGCGGGTTCGCCCGGGATTTCCTGGAAGGAGACGCCGGGCGACCGCGGGGGCGGCTTTGGCACGCCTCGTGCATTACATTCGGCGACGAACAACAGTCGGGCCGAGGTCCCCCGGCCCACCCCCACACCCGATCGCACGTCCCCACGCCCGTCAACGCGAGCCGGTGGCACCAGCCACCGGCTTCCTTTTTTCGTGCCGGTCGTTGTCGCGGCCAGCGGGAACGAGGCCCGACCGCGTGGCCGAGCCCCGACCAATGCCGGGAGGGGCAGACGCGTCGCCCCGAGGTCACGGCTGTTCCGTCGGCCCGCTGCTGCCACCGTCCCACTCGGTCGTGCACTTCGGCAACGCCTTCTGAAGAATCGCCACCCCCGCTCTCGTAACCTTCGTGCCTTTCAGGTCGAGGGTGGTGAGATTTTTCAGTGCCGCGAGTTCCCTCAGCCCGGCGTCCGTCACACTCGTGCCCATCAGGTCGATGAGGGTGAGGCTCGTGAGCGGTGCGAGTTCCTTCAGCCCCGCATCGGTGACTTTCGTGCCGCCCAGCTTGAGTGTGGTGAGGTGCTCGAACGCCGCGAGTGCCCCCAGCCCCGCGTCCGTTACCTGCGTGTCTCGCACGTTGAGTGTCGTGAGGTTCTTGAACGCCGCGAGTTCCTTCAGCCCGGCGTCCGTCACCCGCGTGCGCCCGAGACTCAGTGCGGTGAGCCCTTTGAACCGTGCCAGTTCCTTCAGCCCCGCGTCCGTCACCCGCGTGTAACTCAAAATGAGTGTCGTGAGGTTCTTGAACGATGCGAGTTCCTTCAGCCCCGCGTCCGTCACCACCGTGCCAAACAGGTTGAGCGTCGTAACGTCGTCGGGCTCGGAGGGTCGTCCCCCGCCCTGAGCGGTTGCCCCGGCGAAGACGTGGAGCAAGTTAAGTTCCCGCAACACGGCCAGCGTCCGATCCGTCACGTGCGCTTCAAGCAGTCCGAGTGAGGTCAGGTTCCGGAGCGGTGCCAGTTCCTTCAACCCGGCGTCAGTGACTCGGGTGCCGTGTAGGCTGAGTGAGGTGAGACGCGTGAGCCTGCCCAGTGCATTCACCCCCGCGTCCGTGACGTTAACATCGGTGCTCAAGGAGAGCGTAGTGAGGTCTGGAAGACCTTCGAGGTATTTCAACCCCGCGTCCGTGACTTTCGTGCCGCCCAGGGCGAGGGTGCTGAGAGTCGTGAGTGGTGCGAGTTCCTTCAGCCCCGCGTCCGTCACCGCCGTATCGAACAGGTAGAGCACGGTGAGGTTCCTGAACGCGACGAGTTCCTTCAGCCCCGCGTCCGTGACTTTCGTGCCGCCGAGGTAGAGTGTGGTGAGGTTCTTGAGTGGTGCGAGTTCCTTCAAGCCCGCGTCCGTTACATGCGTGTAACTCATACTGAGTGTGGTGAGGTTTTTGAACGCTGCAAGTTCCTTTAACCCGGGGTCCGTTACGGCCGTGCCGAACAAGTTGACCGTCGTGACAGGTTTTCCGGGTGTCTTCTCGTCGCAGGTGACCTTCCCACCGAGTTTCTCCACGAAGGCGACGGCCCTGTCCTCGGCGTCGTCGGCCCGTACCGGGGTCGCCCAACTCGCGGCCAGCAGGGATGCGACGCCGCACAACATCAACCGCGACATAACTGCCCCTCGACCTGCGTGAGCGACTTCCCGCGTGACCGGATCCTACCACGACCCGGGCGTGGGGCGGTGCCCCAATCCCGCGGGGCGTCGCGGCAGTCGAAGGCCCCGGAACGATCGGCTCTCGCTTCGACCGGGGCGCGTCCCACCGCACGTCGTCGGTCGGGACGACCGGCACGTTCGGGCGTTCCGCCGCAGGGGAAGGGGCTCGCCGCGGCGAGGAGGGATACGACCGCAGCGGCGGCGAACGAGCGTCGGGGCACGAGTGGCCCTCCGGTGTACCGGGGGGGGATGTCACCGCCAACGCTTGACGCAGTGGAACGCGGCGATGTGGAAGCTGGTCCCGTGCCGCCGGTTGACCCCCTCGACGAGCCGCCGGCCGGCGTCGTGCATCGGGTCCGACTCCGTCCGGCGGTCGGGCCAGAGCAGTCCGTTCTTCGCGTCGATGCCGACCAGGATGGAGTCGGGCGTGTCGCGGTCGTAGACGAGGAGGACGCCCTCCTCGGGGAAGCGGTACTCGGAGAACGCCACCCCGTCGTACAGGGACCCCATCCAGAACGGATCGCCGGTACGCCGCCCGCCGGTGGAGATGTCACCCACCAGCGAAGTGTGCTCGAAGAAGTCCTCCGGCGGGCGGCGTACGAGCCGGATCGAGTAGCCGTCGATGGCGGTCGCGTACAGCACCCGCTCACCGGAGAAGTCGAACGAAACGAACGCCAAGCCCAGGCAGCAAGTCAGTGCCGCGGCGAGCCCGCACACCACCCACGAACCCGGCCAGCGTCGCATCTTCTCGCCCCCCTGCCACGGCCGGTCAGTTCGTCGACACCGCTCACGCGGTCAGAGCGGGCGACCCGGTTCTGGCACCGGCGTGACGACCTCATGCCACATCCGCGGCGACCCGTCGAGCGTGTTGACGTCGCGGGTCACTCCGACGCGTCGCTCGCCAACGTCGGGACCGCCCGGCCGACGCGGTCCCGGAGGAGCCGCACGAGTTCGGGGTCCATGTAGTCGTACGCGTCGGGGACGTTGAGGCACACGACCCGCTTGCCGCAGAGTGCGGCCGGGAACAGTCGGGTGAGCTTCGCCCGGTGCGTCGCCTCCATGACCAGGATCACGTCGGCCCAGGCGATCAGTTCGGGCGTGACCGGGTTGTCGGCGTCGGGGGCGACGCCCGCGGACTCGGCCTCCACGCCGGCCACGGCCGCGAACACCCGCTCGGCGGTCGGGCTCCGCAGGCGGTTCCGGGCGCACACGAACAGCAGTCGCACGCAGGGTGCCTCCGATTCGAGTGACGCGACTCCGAGCCGTCGTCAGTCGAGCACGTCCGCGTCGGGCGTATGCGTCGGCTGAGCGGTCTCAGCCCAAAAAGTGGATTTGAGATTGCCGTGCAGTCTACCCGGTAGTCGTGCGGACCTTTTGATCGAGCCGGTCGAAGTAACCAGTAGTGTGGTGCTGCGCTGTCGGCGAGGAGGAGTACATCCCGTTGCGGGTTCAGGTCGTGCACGACCACTTCTTACTACACCACTGCACCCAGGCGGCGACGTAAGGAGTCGCCTGGTGTGCGAATTCCGTAGGAATGAGTAGGCATATTTTATTTGCCTATGGGGCGACTCACCCCACTTCTCCGCGGCACGATCTCCAGCCCGACGACCAGCTAAGAAGCGGTGCGACATCAAACTCCACATCCGCCGCAGGTGGCGGGCGGCAGCCATTTCCGAGCGACGTGATCGCCGGGCACGCCTATTGGGCATGAGCAGTTCCGGGGATGTTGTGCCCCGCCGCAGCGGGGTACAATCGCCGGTCCCGCCCGCTCCTCCCCGGCGAGAACCCATGAGCGACACATCCCGACACGCCGACCGCCGCACGGTCCTGAAACTCGCCCCGCTGGCCCTCGCGGGCGGGCTCGACTTGATTCCCGCGGGCGGCGTCACCGCTGATGACCCGTCCTCGAAGTTGGAGCCGAAGCTCGACCCGAAGCCCGCCGTGCTGGAGAAGCTCGCGGCCTTGAAGCCGAACCAGGCGGTGCTGCTGGGCAAGGCGGACGTGGTCGGCGAGTTCAACGACACAGCCAAGAAGTACGACCTTCACAAGACGGGGCCGAAGGGCCGCGACTTCACGATCAAGATGTGCTGGGCACCGGAGCGGAAGCGGGCACTCTTCTGCGGGGCCAACCACGGCGTCCCGCACCGGCTCAACGACGTGTGGGAGTTCGACCTGCCGTCGCTCACCTGGGCCATGCTCTACGCCCCGGACCTGCCCCGCGGGTACGGCGACCTCGGCAAGGACACCTCGGACTGCGAGTTCAGGGACGGCATCCTGGTCACCAAACGCGGCGGCCCGGCGGTGATCGCCCACACGTGGTGGGGGCTGACCTACGACCCGCGGAAGAAGGCCCTGCTGTTCATGAACACGTGGGTCACGGACCGCAAGAAGGCGGTCGAGGACCTCGGCGGCGACCCGGCCGACCTGTACGACGGCCCGCCGCTGTGGGCGTTCTTCCCCGGCGAGAAGAAGTGGAAGGCGTTCAAGGCCCCGAAGCCGTACCCGGTGGCGATCTTCGGCGGGATGCTGAAGTTCATCCCGGAGTTGGGCGGCAGCGTGTGGCACGCGAACAACTGGCAGATGCACGGTACCTGGCTGCACGACTTCGACACGGACGCGTGGAAGGACCTGAAGGCCAACGGCGGCGGGAAGCCGTTCGAGAAGGAAGCGGCCGAGCCGGAACAGATCGGCTACTACGACCCGAAGCGGAAGATCGTAGTCGTGCAGCGGCACCACGACACGCACCACTACGACCCGAAGAAGAACGAGTGGAAGAAGGTGCTCACCGGCGACAAGGACGACGGCAAGTCGCCGTACGGCCACGACGCCCGTTCGGTGGTGTACCACGACCCCGTGAGCGGGCACGGGCTCCTGGTGCAGTTTCAGACGAACACGGTTTGGGCCTACGACCCGGACAAGCTCACGTGGACGAAGTTGGCACCAGAGGGTGACCCGATGCCGGCCGGGGGCAAGCGGCTCGCCTACATCGACCCCGCACTCAACGCGGTGGTCGTGATCGACGGCACCACCGTCTGGGCGTACGGCTACCGGGCGGTGTAAAGAGTGTCACCGGACGCCCCCACGCCTGCGCCACCGCCATGTCGACGTGTTTCCCGCCCGACGGACTTGATCGGCGTGTCCTGCCGGCGTATCCTTTATCGTAGATCGACGATGAGGGCCGAGCCAGTGCCGAAGCGGACCGAGTGCCCGACCGATTCCGACCAGCGGGACCGCCCGGTCGCCGACACCGCGGCGGTCGACGCGGAGCTGGCGGCACTGGCGTGGGCCGTCGCCCACCCGGCCCGCGTGCGCATCCTCCGCATCCTGATCGCCCGTAAGGCGTGCGTGTGCGGCGAGCTGGTCGACCAGATGCCGCTGGCCCAGTCCACCGTGTCCCAGCACCTGAAGATCCTCAAGGAGGCGGGACTGGTGCAGGGCGAGATCGACGGCCCGAAGGTGTGCTACTGCGTGAATGCGGACGGCCTGGCCCGGCTCAAGCGACTCGTCGGCGGGCTGTGAGCCGACTTTTTTTGGACCGGTATATCGCCAATCGACGATAAACAATGAGAGGGGCTGTGGTGTCCGATTCCGCGGGCGAGCCTGGAGGGGCGACGTAGCCGGCGGCCCCCGATTTGCACGAGGGCCTGGCACAACTGCCGACCCGCTTCGACGTGAACGAGTACGCCGCGAGCGTCCGCGTGTTCGCGGTAAGTCCTGGTTTCCGTTTCCGCACACCCCCGTGACAGGAGGATACACCCGTGGCCACCCTGCAAGTGTTCGACAAGCCGATGTGCTGCTCGACCGGGATCTGCGGCCCGAAGGTCGACCCGGTGCTGCTGACTTTCGCCGCCGACCTGGCCTGGCTGAAGGACCAGGGCGTGAGCGTCGAGCGGTACAACCTGGCCCAGCAGCCGCAGGCGTTCGTCGCCCACGACGACGTCAAGAACGCGCTCGGTGACGAGCACGCGCTCCCGCTGGTGCGGGTGAACGGGCACATCTGCAAGGGCGCGTACCCGCCCCGCCAGATGCTCGCCGCGTGGTGCGGCGTGTCGCTGCTCACGCCCCTGGCCGTGGCCGAGCCGACCGGCGGGTCGTGCTGCGGTTCGACCGGCTGCTGCTGACCCGACACGACCACACCCGAAGGCCACGACATGGAGTTCCTGAAAGCCCCGACCCGCGTCCTGTTCTTCACCGGCAAGGGCGGGGTCGGCAAGACCTTGGTCGCGTGCGCCGCGGCGGTGAAACTGGCCGACCCCGGGAAGCGGGTGCTGCTCATCAGCACCGACCCGGCCTCGAACCTCGACGAGGTGCTCGGCGTGACGCTCGGCAACACGCCGACGGCGGTGCCCGGCGTCCCCAACCTGAAGGCGATGAACATCGACCCGGAGGCGTCCGCGAAGGCGTACCGCGAGAGCATGGTGGCCCCGTACCGCGGGGTGATCCCCGACGCGGCCGTGGCGAGCATGGAGGAGCAGTTCTCCGGGTCGTGTACCCTGGAGATCGCCGCGTTCGACGAGTTCGCCCGGCTCCTCGGCGGCACCGCGTCGACGGGCGACTTCGATCACGTGTTGTTCGACACGGCCCCGACAGGGCACACCCTGCGGCTGCTCTCGCTCCCGTCCGCGTGGGACGGGTTCCTGAGTGCCAACACGACCGGGACCTCGTGCCTGGGTCCGCTCGCGGGGCTCCAGGCCCAGCAGAAGCTCTACGCCGACACGGTCAAGGCCCTCGGTGATCCGGCGGCGACCACCCTCGTCCTTGTCGCCCGCCCGGATGAGGCGGCGTTGCGGGAGGCGGAACGGACCAGTGGAGAACTGGCGGCCCTCGGCGTGCGCAACCAACACCTCGTCGTCAACGGCGTGTTCCGTGCGGTCGAGAAGGCTGACCCCGTCGCCGTCGCGATGGAGCGGCGGGCGGATAAAGCCGTGTCGCGCATGCCGGTCGGCCTGACGCGCCTGCCGCGGACGGTGATCCCGCTCGCCCCGAACGGCCTTGTCGGGATCGACGCCGTGCGGGCGATGGGCTCGACCTCGGTACAATCCGCCACCGCCCCCGCGATACCGGCCCCGGACGTGCCGCCGCTGGGGTCTCTGATCGACGACCTGGCCCGCCAGGGTCACGGCGTCATCATGACGATGGGCAAGGGCGGCGTCGGCAAGACCACGGTCGCGGCGGCGGTCGCGGTGGCCCTGGCCGACCGCGGGTTCAACGTCCGGCTGAGTACCACCGACCCCGCCGCCCACGTCGCCGCGGCCCTGAACGGCGAGGTGACCAACCTGACCGTGTCGCGGATCGACCCGAAGGCCGAGACGGCGGCGTACGCGGCCGAGGTCATGGCGACCGCCGGCAAGGACCTCGATGCGAAGGGCCGGGCGATGCTGGAGGAAGACCTGCGGTCCCCGTGCACCGAGGAGACCGCGGTGTTCCGGGCGTTCGCGGCGGCGGTCGCGGAAGGGGCCGGCGGGTTCGTGGTTCTCGACACGGCCCCGACCGGGCACACGATCCTCTTGCTCGACTCGGCCCTGGCGTACCACCGCGAGGTCACGCGGCAGGCGAGCGGGATGCCGGAGGCCGTCGGGCACCTGCTCCCCCGGCTCCGCGACCCGGAGTTCACGCGGGTGCTGATCGTGACGCTGCCCGAAGCCACCCCGGTCCACGAGGCGGCGAAGCTCCAGGCCGACCTGACGCGGGCCGGCATCGCCCCGTTCGCGTGGGTCATCAACCAGTGCCTGACGCCGCTCATCGTGACCGACCCGGTCCTAATGTCGCGACGGGCGCACGAGGCCCGGTACGTCCGGGAGGTCGTCACCGAGCACACCCGTCGGGCGGCGATGATCGCATGGCAGGTCGAGCCGCCGATCGGTCGGGGGCCGCTGCTGGCCCTGACGACAACGACCCCGTCGAAGGACCTCGTCCCCGCATGAGCGCACACACACACGATCACGGCCGTTCGCACGGCCACGGGCACACCGCGGACGCGACGGGCCGGATCTTCTTCGTCGCGGTCGCGCTCAACCTCGCGTTCGTGGCGATCGAGGTCGGGGCGGGGCTGTACGCCAACTCGCTGGCCCTGCTGGCCGACGCCGGGCACAACTTCGGCGACGTGATCGGCCTGGTCCTGTCGTGGGTCGCCCTCGTGCTGTCGCGGCGGAAGCCCTCGGAGCGGCTCACCTACGGCCTCCGCGGGTCGACCATCCTGGCGGCCCTCGCCAACGCCATGCTGCTGCTCGTCGCGGTGGGCGGCATCCTGTGGGAGGCGGCGCGCCGCCTCGCCGAGCCGGCCGCGGTCGGCGGGCCGACGATGATCGGGGTCGCGGCCGCGGGGGTGGTGATTAACGGGGCGACGGCCCTGATGCTGATGACGGGCGGCAAGCGCGACCTGAACGTGCGGGGCGCGTTCCTGCACATGGTCGCGGACGCCGCGGTCTCGGTCGGGGTGGTGCTGGCCGGGGTCGGGATGTGGTGCACCGGGTGGGCGTGGCTCGACCCGGCGATCGGGCTGGTCATCGGGCTGGTGATCCTCGCCGGGACCTGGGGGCTCTTGAAGGAGTCGGTGCTGCTGTCGCTGCACGCCGTCCCGGACGGCGTCGCACCGGGCGAGGTGCTCGCCTACTTGCTTGGTTTGCCGGAGGTGCGCGAGGCCCACGACCTGCACATCTGGGGCATGAGCACGACCGAGGTGGCGTTGACCGTCCACCTGGTCACCCCGCACGGGCACCCCGGCGACGCGTTCCTGGCCCGGCTCGCCGAGGAACTGGCGCACCGCTTCGGGATCGTCCACGCGACGGTTCAGATCGAACTCGGAGATTGTGAGGCGGGGTGCCGGCTGGCCCCCGCGGACGTCGTGTAAGTGTCGGGCGGAATCGAATCCGGCCCGACGTTGCTGCCCGTTACCGTGATGGAGCCATCATGACCGTTCCGACCGTCACCCCCCGCCGGCTGGAGGAACTCCGCTCGGCGGGCACGCCCGTCGACCTGCTGGACGTCCGCACGCCCGTCGAGTTCCGCGAGGTCCGCGTCCCGTTCGCCCGGAACGTGCCCCTCGACCGGATCGACCCGGCGGCCGTCGCGGGCGAACGCACCGCCCCGGCCGGGGAGCCGCTCTACGTCATCTGCAAGTCGGGCGGCCGCGGCCAGAAGGCGTGCGAGAAGCTCCTCGCGGCCGGCGTGAGCGTCGTCAACGTCGAGGGCGGCACACTCGCCTGGGTCGACGCCGGGTTGCCCGTCGTGCGGGGGAAGAAGTCGATCTCCCTGGAGCGGCAGGTCCGCATCGCCGCCGGCTCGCTGGTGCTGCTCGGGGCGGCCCTCGCGTGGCTGGTCCATCCGGGGTTCGTCGGCCTGTCCGCGTTCATCGGTGCCGGGCTGGTGTTCGCGGGCGTGACCGACACCTGCGGGATGGGCATGCTCCTCGCCCGGATGCCGTGGAACCGCGTCGGGGCGGACGCGGGGGTTTGTGCAACAACGGAGGCACGCAAGTGAGACTCATCATCGTCGGCGGGGTGGCGGGCGGGGCGTCGGCCGCGGCCCGCGCACGCCGGCTGGCCGAGGACGCCGAGATCGTCCTGTTCGAGCGGGGGCCGGACGTGTCGTACGCCAACTGCGGCCTCCCGTACCACGTCGGCGGGGTCATCCCCGACCGCACCAAGCTCCTCGTCGTCACCCCGAAGCTCCTCCGCGAGCGGTTCCGGCTCGACGTGCGGACCCGCTCGTCCGTCGAGAAGATCGACCGGGCGGCGAAGACCGTCACCGTCCGCGACCTCGCGACCGGGCGGGAGTACGCCGAGCGGTACGACAAGCTCATCCTGGCCCCCGGTGCCGCCCCGCTGCGGCCCGACATCCCCGGCCTCGACCTGCCGAACGTGTTCACCCTCCGCACCCTCGGCGACACCGACCGCATCAAGGCGGCCGTGGACGCGGGCGCGCGGCGTGCGGTGATCGTCGGGGGCGGGTTCATCGGGTTGGAACTGGCCGAGAACCTCGTCCACCGCGGCATCGACACGACCGTGGTGGAGCGGAACCCGCAGATCCTCACCCCGTTCGACCCGGAGATGACGACGCCGCTCGCCGCCCGGCTGCGGGAGAAGGGCGTGCGCCTCGTCCTGGGCGACACCACCGAGGGCATCACCCCGACCGCCGACGGCCTGTCGGTGAAACTGAAGTCGGGCGAATCGCTTCCGGCCGAACTGGTCGTGTTGGGGGTCGGAGTGCGGCCCGAAAACCGGCTGGCGGTGGAGGCGGGACTGGAGACCGGACCCCGCGGCGGAATCCGGGTGGACGACCGGCTCCGCACCTCCGACCCGGACATCTTCGCCGTCGGCGACGCGATCGAGACGACCGACGTGGTCACCGGGCAGCGGACGCAGGTTCCGCTCGCCGGCCCCGCTAACCGTCAGGGGCGGATCGCGGCGGACAACGCGTGCGGCCGGGACTCGCGGTATCGCGGGACGCAGGGCACGGCGATCGTGGGCTTCTTCGGCGTGACCGGGGCGATGACCGGGGCGTCGGAGAAGACGCTCCGGCGGCTCGGCACGGCGTACCGCAAGGTGTACGTCCACCCGGCCCACCACGCCGGGTACTACCCCGGTGCCGAGGGAATGACGCTGAAGGTGCTGCTCGACCCCACGAGCGGGAAGGTGCTGGGTGCCCAGGGCGTCGGCGGGGCCGGGGTGGACAAGCGGATCGACGTGCTGGCCGTGGCGATCCAGGCGGGCATGACGGTGTTCGACCTGGAGCGGATCGAGCTGTGCTACGCCCCGCAGTTCGGGTCCGCGAAGGACCCTGTAAACATGGCCGGGTTCGTGGCCGCGGGGCTGGTCCGCGGCGACCACCCGCAGGCCGACTGGGAGGCGGTCGCGGCGGCGGCCGACAAGCCGCTGCTGCTCGACGTGCGGACCCCGACCGAGTACGCCGCCGGCCACGTCCCCGACGCGGTCAACGTCCCGGTCGACGAGTTGCGGTCCCGACTTTCGGAGGTGCCGCGGGACCGGCCGGTGGTGGCATACTGTCAGGTCGGCCAGCGGGGCTACCTCGCCACCCGTATCCTGCGGCACGCGGGGCTCGACGCGTCGAACCTCGGCGGCGGCTACAAGACGTACCTCTTGCACCGGCCGCCGAGTCCGAGCGACTGAAAGACCACCGGAGCGGCCGGGTGCGGCGGCACCCAGCCGGGGGACACCCCGCGGGGCGTCGTGTCGCGGATTCCTCCCGCGGTACGGCCGGCAGACTGCCCCCGGATCACTTCTTCTCGCCGCCCTTGCCCACGTGCGTCAGCATGTCCCGGCACGCCTTCTCGCACTTGCGGCACTCGTCGGCGCACTTCTTCATCATCGGGTCGTCCTTGAACTGGTCGCACGCGTCCCCGCACCGCTTGCACGCGTCCGCGCAGGCGGTGCAGATGAGGTCGGAGAACGGCCCCTTGCCGGCCACGATCCCGGCCGCGGCCGCGCACGTGGTCGCGCAGTCCCGGCACGTGGCCAGGGTCTTCAGGTGCTCCTTCTTCCCTTGCCCCACCAGCTCCGCGCAGTGGGTCGCACAGGCGGCGCAGACCTGCTCGCAGTCGTTGCACGCCTTCGCGCACTGCTCGTACGCCTGGTCGTGGCCCCCCTTGTGGCCGGGTTGGGCGGGCTGGCCCGTGGGACGGTCCTGGGCGATCGCCAGGCCGGTCAGGCCGAAGGCGGCCGCGAGGGCCAGGACGCGGGCGGTGCGGGTCGCGGTGCTGCTCATTCGACGACTCCTGTCAGGTTTCGGGCGACGGAACGGACCGCCCACGTGGGCGGTCGTGCGCACATCCGCGGCCGAGTGCCGGGGCACGGCCGGGCCGCGAAATCTCGACTCGGCTCGGACGCCCGCGGCGCGTGGGGCGGGCGGCAGACCGGGCGTGAAGTCGTTCACCGGGTCGATCCCGGCGGCGAGGGGCGACGACGACTTCGTGGCCCCCGGCACGGTCGCGGCGTCCCCTCCTCCGGTGTGGCGGGGTCGTCCTCGCGTTCGCCCTCCCGGGTGGTGCCCAACTGGCACCCGCCGCGAGCCCCTCAGCCGAGTCCCGTGCGGGGCAGGACGAACAGCCACACGATCGGGAACCCGGCCGCCACCAGCAACAGAACCCGGTCGTCGCCCGGCATGGCACCCGTCCCGAACGGGAACCGAACACCGCGTCAGCCGCGGGCCGCGGCCAGGGCGTCGGCGGCCCGCTCCCGCGGGCTGCTCCCGCCCACGTCCCGGAAGTCGCCGCGGAGGGCCTTGAGGGCCGCCCGCTCCGCGTCGATCTCGGTCTGCGTGCGGACGCCCATGCGGCGGAACACCGGCAGCGGCGGGCACCACCCCTGGACCGCGTGCTGGAGGAGGAAGCTGCCGACCACTAGCGGGACCAGGGCGAACCGGCGGTCCACGAGCAGTGCGAGGCCCGACCCGACTGCGGTGATGGTCGCGGCGTTGGCCTCCAGCGTCCGCTCGACGTCCCACTCCGCATCCAGTTCTCGGACCCGCCGGTCGATGGCCGCCGGCCCCTGCGCCGCGACCCGCTCGACGTTCCGTCGGGTCTGCTCGCGGATCTGCTGGTTGACGTGGTCGGCGGTGTGCTCAGGCACCCGCTGTGCAGTAGTTGGGATCATCGCCTGGTCCTCCGTGGGTGCCCGACGCGGACGGGCCGCGGGTTAATTAACCACTTGAGCAATTGGTGTGCCCCGGCCCGTTGAGGCTCGCCTCCTCCTGACGACGAAACGGGAAGGTCGCGAAACCGCCGGGGTCGTGCGGGCCGGGCCACCGGCTCCACCCGCGTGCCTCAGGTACAATCGCGGTGCGGCCCGGCTAGCGGGACGGGCGGTGAGGAGCGGGAGTCCCGATGGGCGACGAGGTGCCACAACGGTTCCTGGAGATGATGGCGGCCCGGTTCGACGCCCTGGGCGACCCGACCCGGCTGGCGATCGTCCACGCCCTCATGAAGAAGGGCGAGCAGAACGTGACGGCCCTGGCGGGGGCCACGAAGACGACCGCCGCGAACGTGTCCAAGCACCTGCGGCTGTTGCGGGAGGCGGGGCTGGTGGCCCGGCGGAAGGACGGGATGCAGGTCTTCTACAAGCTGGACGACCCGGTCGTGCAGAAGCTGTGCGAGCTGGTGTGCGCGTCCCTGCTCGACGAGTTCGAGGCGAAGGGGAGCGAGGACGAGCCGTGCTGACGGGCGACGCGGCTCCTGCCGTGCCGGTTGCGACGGCCGCGGTGAGGTTCGCGCGCCCGCGACTCGCGGTCGTCCAGCCGGGCACGCCCCCGGACGTTCAACGGGCTCGCCCGACCCGCGGCACGATCATCCCCACCTGTCGGCGGTACTCCTCGTAGGTGTCGCCGTGGGCGTGCTTCAAGTCCCGCTCCTCCAGGAACACCCCGACGAAGATGTAGGCGGTCGTCACCCCAACGAACAGCAGGTGGCCCCACGTCATGGTTGGGGCGGCCCAGAAGGCGGTCAGGAACCCCAGCATGACCGGGTGCCGCACGACCTTGTACAGGGCCGGGGTGCGGAACGGCGGCGGGGCGTACGGTCGCCCCCTAGCGTACAGAACAACCTGCCGCAGCCCGGACAGGTCGAAGTGGTCGAGCAGGAAGGTGGAAACCAGCACCAGCACCCAGCCGACGCCGAACAGCACCCACAACACGGCGGCGAACGGTTGTCCCACTTCCCACACGACGCCCGACACCGGACGCCACAGCCGGAACATCAGGATCAGGGCTACGCTGCTCGCCAGAACGTAGGTGCTCCGCTCGACCTGCGGCGGCACGAACCGGGTCCACCACCGCTTGAAGGTGGGCCGGGCCATGACGCTGTGCTGGACGGCGAACAGGCCGAGCAGCAGCACGTTCACCGCCACCGCCTCGCCCAGCGGCACGACCTCCCCGGAGTCGAGGGACTTCGGCACGACGAGGTTGCCCACGAACCCTACGGCGTAGAGGAACGTGCCGAAGAAGATCAAGTAGCAGAGCAGGCCGTAAGACAACGACAACGCCTTTGTCGTTCGGCAGGCGTGGCCCGCGACCGTGCAGGCCGGGCCGTCGCCGCTGGCCGCAGGTTCGCCGCCCGGCTTGCGGGCCATGACCAGCCCCCCCTGTGTGGTGGACGACGTGACGTAGCCCGTCCAGCCGTGGAACGTGGCGTCGGTGAACCCGGCGTCGGTGAGCATTCGAAGGAGCGACCGCCCCTTGATCGCACCGCCGATTCAGTCGGACCACGCTCCTTTCTTCTCTACCTGTTCGTCCGTCACCGCCTCGCCCAACAGGATGTCTGCCATCTGCACCCGGCCCCCGGGGCGGAGAACACGGAAGACGTCGGCCAGCACCTTCGGCTTGTCGAGGCACAGGTTAAACACCCCGTTCGAGAGCACCACGTCCACCGCACCGTCACTCGCGGGCAGGCGGTCGGCCTCGCCCTGGTGGAACTCGGCGTTCGCCACACCTGCGGCCACGGCGTTGTCGGTGGCCTTCTTCACCATCTCAGGCGTCAGGTCCACGCCGACCACCCGACCGGATGGCCCGACCTTGCGGGCGGCGAGGATGCTGTCCACCCCGGCCCCGCAGCCGATGTCCACCACCGTCTCGCCGGGGCGAAGGGCGTGCAGGCCGAGGGGATTCCCAACCCCGGCGAAGGACTACGTCACGCTTGCGGGCAAACTGTCGATCTCGGCGGGGTCGTAGCCGAGTTTCTTCGCAGTGGCCGGGCCGTGCGGGTGCCTCTGCGGGGCGGTCGGGTCGGTGGCGACCTTCACGAACCGCTGCCGGATCATGTCCTTGATTTCGTTCACGCGCTCCACGGCGGCGTCCTCACTTCTTGGGGGCGGGTTCGAGCCACACGTTGTTCGCCGGGTTGATCGGCGGCGTGTCCACCGTCACGAAGTACGCCTTCCCGTCCCCGACCTTCTCGAACTTGTGCCGGACGCCCTTCGGGATGAGCATGTAGTCCCCCGGCCCCATCTCCATCGTCTCCTTCCCCACGGTGCATTTCAGCTTGCCTTCGAGGACGTACATGCGGTGAACGCCGTCCGGGTGGAAGTGCAACGGGATCGTGCCGTTGACCTCGACCAGCAGGGACCACACGTCCTTGCCCTTCTCGACCGCCCAGTACCGGGCCACGCCGAGATCGGCCACGGGGTCTTTCTTCATGACCTCCGACCGGCTGACCATCAGGCCCGGCTCCTCGACCTCCTTCGCATGTTTCGGCGGCTGGTCGGCCACCTTCTCGTGCTTCGGCGGGTCGGCCGGCACCGACACCAGCGGCAATAGGGCCGCGAACCCTGCGGCGAACAACAACGACTTCATGGTGGTTTCCTCCGACAACGGCGGCCCGTCACACCGGCAAGGTAGCGGTGAGGATCGGAGGGCGTTACGGGCGTTGGGTGATACCCCGGAACAGGGCCATAAGCTGTGCTTATGGGTTGAGATGGGGAGCGGGATTGGCTTCGAGGAAGTTCAGGAACAGCCGGGTTGGGAGGGACGGCACTCGTCTACGATCCCGCACCACGAACATCTCCCGGTCGCAGCGGATGTCTTCGACTTCGAGGACGTGCAGGGTGCCGGCCTTGATTTCCTTCTGGAGGGCGAGGTTCGACAGGACGGCCACGCCGACGCCCCGGAGGACGGCCCCCTTGATCGCCTCGTTGCTGCCGAGTTCGAGGGCGACCCGGAGTTCGGTCATCGACCGCCCCGCACGCTCCAGTGACTTCTCGAAGCAGTGCCGCGACCCGGACCCGGCCTCCCGCACGATCAGCGGGTGGGCGGCGAGTTGATCGACCGTGACCTTCTTCTTCCGGCCCAGTGCGTGACCGGGCGGGGTCACGAGCACCATGTGGTCCGCGGCGAGGAAGCGGAACACCAGGTTCGGGTCGTTAGACTTCCTTCCGACCAGTCCGACACCCACTTCGCCCCGCTCCACTTGTGCCATCACCGCCACGCTGTCGCCGACGCCGGCCCGGACCCGGACGTGCGGGTGCTGGTGACCGAACGCGGCGAGCAACGCGGGGAGCAGGTGCTCGCCGGGGACCGAACTGGCGGCGATCACCAGTTCCCCGGCGACCGGGGCATCGCGGCCGGTGACCTCCCGCCGGGCCTCGTGGTGCAGGTCGGCGATCCGCTGGGCGTAGGCGTAGAGCGTCCTGCCGGCGTCGGTGAGCAGCACCCGCCCGCCCCGCCGGTCGAACAGGCTCGTGTCGAGGGACTTTTCGAGGGTCTGGATGCGCTGGCTGACCGCCGCCTGGGTCAGGCCGAGGGCCTTCGCCGCCGCCGTGAAGCCGCTCAACTCGGCGGCCTTCGAGAAGGTCCCAAGGTGCGGGAGTTGTTCGTCCGGGAGGTCCACGGCGGCACCGCCACCAGCGACTGTCGACTCGTTCTCCACAGCGGTCATTGTAGACGGCGTGCGGGGCTACGTCGGGGAGTGAGGCACCGCCGCGTCGGGGCTGCGAAGGCGGGTAGCGGCCGGTCCGCCGCGGGGCGCAGAAGGCCCCGGATCCAAAAGTGGTTTTGGGATAATGCCGGAGTGTGCGGTCGCGTTGACGACGGGGAGCCGAACGTCGGTCGCGAGGCCGGCCCGGCCCGGCCCGGGCCGGGCCGGGCCGGCCCCTTTATTTCACACCACCGCACCCAGGCGGCGACGTGAGGATTCGCCCGGTGTGTCGAGATCTCTAGAAAACTAGGGAACCAAAGTATTCCTATAGGGTGACCGATGCTGGTGATGAAGGCCGGGGCGGCCAAGGTGCGGCTCGACGAGTTGACGTTCTCGCCCGACGGCACCGGGCTGTTCGCCCCGGCGTTGTCCGCCGGCCTGTGCCACTGGCCCGCGTACAAGGCCGGGGCCAATTCCGACGTGCTCGTGCTGCCGGCGAAGGTCGTCAAGCGGCTCGCCTTCACCCCGGACGGCCGCACGCTGTACGCCGGGAGCGATCAGCTGTGCGCGTTCGACCTGGGGAGCCGCACGGGCACCGTCGCCGCGATCCCGAAGTGGGCGGCGTTGTGGTTCGGGGTGTCGCCCGACGGCCGGCGGCTGGTGGTCGCCGAGACGCCGCAGGGGGCCGAGGGCACCCGGCTGACGCTCTGGGCGACGGACGCCCTCGACGCCCCGGTGCGGGAGGTCACGTCCACATCGCTGGTCTACTCGGCACTCCAATTCCCGGCGTCTGATCGGTTCCTCCTGCTGGAAGGAACGCTGCTGCCGGACCGGCGGTGGGAGTACCGCCGCGTCACGCGGTCGGCGGAGACCGGCGAGGTCCTCGAACGGTCCGACCCGCTCCCCGACGACCCCGACCAGATGGTGCTGTCGCCCGACGGCCTCACCGTGGCCTGCCGCACCCGGAACGTCCTCCGCATCTACCCGTCGTCGGGCGGGTGGGGGACGGTGCCGAAGGTCGCGAACGACGGCAAGCAGCACTTCACCGGCGTCGCCTACCACCCGTCGGGGCGGGTGCTCGCGGCGACGAGCAACGACAAGACGGTGAAGTTCTACGACCCCGCGTCGGGCCAGCTCTCGCGGTCATTCACCTGGGACATCGGGCGGATGCGGTCGGTGTGCTTCAGCCCGGACGGGCTCCTGGCCGCCGCCGGGAGCGACACGGGCAAGGTCGTCGTGTGGGACGCGGACGTGTGAGTCGAGAAGCGGGCCTTCATGCCCACGGCTTCATGCCGGGCGTCGTGGTCATGTCGGATTCCGCATCTGTCGCAGGTGGCGGGCAACGGCCCGTCGGAGCAGGAGCGGGGTCAGCCACACGACCGGCCGCGTCGCCCGGCCCTTGGGGTGCAGCTCGAACGAGCGGGTGACCCGCGTCTCGTCCCCGTTCCGCTCGAACTCCCACGTCTCCACGAACTCGGTCGCCAGCCGCGACAGCGGGGCCGAGAAGTGGCTCATGCGGAGCCGCACCCTCCGGTCGGGGTTCCACTCGATGACCTCCTCGACGTGGCTCGACCCGTCCCGGTTCGTCACCCGGATGCGGGTGCCAACGACCTCCGGGAGGTGCGCCTCGAACTCGGCCGACCGGATGCCGGGCAGCGGCCCGTAGCCCCCGAACTCCGGCCACCGTGTGAGGTCGAGGATCTGCCCGGCGATGACCTCCGGTGCCAGGGGCAACGTGGCCTCGCAGCGGAAGGTGATCGGCCTCACGGGACGTCCTCCCGCCGATCCGCGGGCGGCTCGTCCGCCCGCAGGCAGTTCGGGCAGTACCACGGGGCCGGGGTCGTGACCGCCGTCGGGCTGCGCTTCCGGCACCGGGCGCACAGGGAACGCTTGCCCCGCACGGCCGTCTTCGGACGAACCTGCTTGCCGCTCCGGTCCCACTTCTCGCCCATCACAGACCCCTCCGACGGGAGACCCGCCCATTCTACCCCCGGCGGTCTCTGGTTTCGCCCTGCGGCATGTGCTCTGCTGCCGATAGGTTACCACGGGGGCATGACCCCGACTTGCCCGGCACGACGGGCGGCAACATCGGCGTCCGCGTGGTTTGCGTCGTGCGGTCGGAAAGTGCGAGGGCCGTGTCGGTGTTCGCCTGGGTTGGGTCGGGCAACGGGAAGCGGCCATGACCGACGGGGATCCGATCGCGACCTTGAAGAACCTCGGCCCGACGAGTGCGGACTGGCTCCGCGGGAGCGGCGTCGCAACGGTCGGCGACCTGCGACGACTCGGCCCCGTGGTCGCCTACCTGCTCGTCAAGGGGCGGCGGCCCGGTGCGAGCCTGAACCTGTTGTGGGCGTTGGCCGCGGGGCTGCACGGCCGGGACTGGCGGGACCTGTCGGAGGCCGCCAAATGGAAGTTGCGCCGCGAGGTCGATGCGGCGTGAGGACGGCGGGGCCGACTTACGGGGGAGGCGGACGATGACGCGGATGGAGTGGTACAACGCCCTGGCGAAGCCGAGCTGGACGCCCGACGGGAGCACCATCGGGCTCATCTGGGCGGTCCTGTACCCGGTGATTGTCGTCAGCTTCGGGTACGTGTTCGTGCAGGCGGTGCGGGGCAAGGTCCCGCGGTCGGTCGCGGTGCCGTTCGCCATCAACTTGGTCGCCAACCTGAGCTTCACCCCGATCCAGTTCGGGCTGCGGAACCTCCCCCTTGCGGCGGCGGACATCCTTGTGGTGCTCGGCACCATCGTGTGGTCGATGGCCGCCGTGTGGCCGCACTACCGCTGGGCCGCGGCGGCCCAGGTCCCGTACCTCGTGTGGGTGGGGATCGCGACCGTGCTGCAACTCTCGATCACGGCCGCGAACTGGTGAGGGGGCGTGATGATCCTCCGGCCGCCGCAGAAGCTGAACGCCCGAATCCAGGGCGGCACGCTCAGTGTCCTGCCCCGGCACGAGGACCCGGCACCGTAAGTGCTTCACCATCGCCGCACCGATACCCAGCAGAGGACTCGCAATGGCAGACGAGCGCAACGTGGCCCACGACAAGAAGGTGGCCGCCGACAAGGCCAAGGCGGCCGGCGGCGGGGTGGGCGGGGACGCGGCCGCCAACGTGGACGGGGACGGCAAGTACACCACCGAGACGCACGAGAAGCACCCGCCGCGGCCGGGCAAGAAGTCGCCCCAGGGGGACGACGACGCGGCTCAGGAAGAGTGAGCACGACCGGGCGTGGACATGGTTACGCGACGACGGTGTCGCCGGCCCGGTGCTGTCGTCGCGGCACCACTTGCCCACTCGTTCTCTCGCCTCGACCCCGTTGAGCCATCCGGCCGGGGAACGCTCCGGCCGGGTTCCGGCCGCCGCCACGGTGCCCGACTGGTCGTCCGAACCCATCCACTTCGTACCGCTTCATCGCTCCGGGCGGCGCACTCGCAATCACGGCCCGGGCCGATGGCGGGGTGGCACCCCGCGGAGGGTCTCCTGAAGTGGTTGTGGCTGACCTTTGCCGTCGTGCGGGTCTTTTCGTTCTCGGTCCTGGGTGGGTCGGCACCCGCACCTACCAGGGGGTCCCGCCTCTTCCCCCCGGGTCGCCGCCACCGACGGCACGGTGGTCACCCCCGGCGGCGACAGCGGCAAGGGTCAGAACGTGTGGCAGGCGATGGGCGGCACGGAGGTCGGCCCGATCTGGGGCCGCGGCAGCCACGTCGCCCCCGACAGGTCGGCCGACGGGCTGCACCGGGAGTGCGTCTTCAACTGGGACGCCCGAAGGACGCCCGGAGGGCACCAGCGGGGGATGATGTGAACAACGAAGACAAGGACGATGGGGCCGTGCGCGGCTGGACCGGGTGGGCGGTGGTTGCCGCAGCCGTCGGGGTGGCGGTCGCGAGCGTCTTCGTCGGCTCCCTGATCCTGCCGCTCGCCGCGGTCCCGGTGGCCGCGACGGGTTCGGTCGTCGGGCTCTTCGCCCGCGGGTCCGGGGCGGGACGAGTCGCGACCGCTGGCGGGTTGGTGGCCGTGCTCCTGGCCGCAGGGCCCGCCCTCTTCGTGTACGCCAGTGCGGTGGCGGGCATGGGCCTCGCCCGCTGAGTGCCGTGGCGGCCACCACTTCTGCATTTGGCGGGAGCTACTTCGACGTTCGCCACGCCGCGGCCGTCCGCGCGGACAACGCGCGACCGAAGAGGTTCTCTGCCGGGGTGCTCGGTCCGGAGGTCGCGGCCAGGGTGCACGCACCGCACGCCTGGTACGATTGACGTGTCGGAGTTGCACCGGTATCTTTCACCCTACACTTCCCGTCGGGGGACAACTCGGTTGGCAACGCTGGCGCAAGTCCTGATGCTGGTGGCCTGCGTGCCACTCCTCCAACCGACCGGGTTTTGCATCTGCAAGGCCGCATCGCGGACCCACGCCCGGACCGACCGCCCCACCCGGACTCAGGGCGAAGCCCCGCATCCGACTTCGTCCGACTGTAGCTGCCGCCACTGCAACGGCGGACGCCCGGCTGCGGTGCCGACGCAGCCGGGCGAGCCGACTCCTCCCGCCCCGGTCCCGGACGATTCGCACGCGCCGGGCTGTCCGGCCTCTTCGGGGGTCGATTGTTTCAAGTGGATCGACCCCGTCCAGTCACTCGACCACGACGCGCCGCCGGCCGAGGTTGTTGCCCTTCTGCCCGTTGGAGTCGCCCGTTCTGAGGCCCCCCCGGCCGTCGCGTCGCCGACCCGGCCGTCCTCGCCGCCCTTCTACCTGTCCCACTGTTCGCTCGTCATTTAGCCCCGCGACACTTCCCCGTCGGTCCCCGGCGGCTTTGCCGGCGGACCAGGCAACGTCATTGCGTGTCCGGTGCCGCAACCACCCGCATGGTCGCCGTGCCTTGCCCAGGCAGCCTTGTGCAACGTGATTCACGAACTCGGAAAGGGGGTCGGGCATGAGCGAGCCTGTCACCGGCGTCGTGCTGGACCCGCCAGCCACAACCGCTGAACCACGTCCGCGGTCTCGCCAACGGGGACTCATCGGGTCCGCTATCGGACTCGTCGCGGGGGGCATCCCGACCCTCCTCGTCGTGGCGGTGGCCGGGGCCGTAGGTTGGTGGGGGCACCACACGGGTTGGAAACTGCCCAAGTTCTCGGAGTTGGGCGGCCGCGTCAACGCAAAGGACGACTGGTGCGGGGAGCACAACGTTCCCCTCTCCATCTGCGTGGAGTGCGACCCGGACTTGTTGCCGAGGCCCGCTGTTCGCGAGTGGTGCAAGCTGCACGGCGTGCCCGAGTGCACGCTGTGCAACCCCGCACTGGCCCAACTCCCGGGGACACCCGTCGTCACCGCCCATGACCTCGACCGGGCCAAGCGGGCACTGGACTTCGCCGACCGGCCCGGCAACAACCCGGTCTGCCGCTCGCACCACCGCCGCATCCAGTTCGCCACGGCCCGCGACGCCGACAAGGCCGGTGTAACCGTCGAGCCGGTGTGGACGGCTCCGGCCGCCGAGTTCGTCCCGGCCCCGGGCGAGATCGGGTACGACCAGTCGCGCGTCGCTCACCTGTCGGCGCGTTCACCCGGCACGGTGCGGACGGTGTTCAAGCACCTCGGCCAGGACGTGAAGGCCGGGGAACTGTTGGCCCTGGTCGATGCCGCCGAGGTCGGCAGGGCGAAGGCCGAGGTGCTCCAGGCGTTCGCGGGGCACCAGTTGAAGGCCGAGACACTCGCCAGCGTCAAGCAGTCCGGCGGTGCCGTCTCGGGTGCCCGCCTCCGTGAGGTCGAAGCGGCTCTGATCGAGGCCGAGATTCGGCTTTCTGCGGGCTGCCAGTCGCTCACGAATCTTGGTTTGCCCTTTGATGAAGCGGAACTGCGAACCCTGACCGCCGACCAACTCCGGGCGAAGCTCCACTTCCTCGGCATCCCCGCCGTTGTTGCGAAGTCGCTCGACGCGAAATCGGCGACCACGAACCTGCTGCCGCTCGTCACGCCGATGGACGGCGTGATCGTGTCGCGGGAAATGGCCGCCGGGGAAGTCGTGGACGTCGCACGCATCCTCTTCGAGGTCGTGGACACGCGGTCGCTGTGGCTCACGCTCGACTTGAAGGGCGAGGACGCTCGCCGCGTCAACGCCGGCCACCCGGTGCGGTTCAAGCCGGACAACGGGCGTGAAGAACTGCTCGGCAAGATCACGTGGCGCAGCAGCCACGCCGACCCCAAGACCCGCACCGTGAAGGTTCGGGCCGACCTCGCCGACCCGGACCGGAAGCTGGTGGCGAACACGTTCGGTTCGGGACGGGTGGTCTTGAGGGAGGAGGCCGAGGTCGTGTCGGTGCCGAACGACGCGGTCCACTGGGAGGGGTGCTGCCACGTCGTCTTCGTCCGCGACAGGGACTACCTGAAGGCCGGGTCGCCCAAGGTGTTCCACGTCCGCAAGGTGCGGCTCGGGGCGAGGGACGCCAGGAACACGGAAGTCATCGCGGGCGTGCGGCCGGGCGAACTCGTCGCGACCGGGGGGAGCGGCCTGCTCCTCACCGAACTGCTCCGTGCCGATTTGGGCGAAGGCTGCGCCTGCTGCCACCCCAAGTGATGAGAGGACACGGGCATGCTGAACGCGATCATCGACTACTCGCTGCGATACCGCTGGCTGGTCATCATGATGGCCGTCGCCCTGGCGGCGGCCGGTGCCGTGTCGCTACGGTTCCTCGACATCGACGCCTTCCCGGACACGACCCCGGTTCAGGTGCAGATCAACACCGTCGCCCCGGCCCTCGGCCCGGAAGAGGTCGAGCAGCAGATCACTTATCCGGTCGAACAGGCCCTCAGCGGGTTACCGAAGATCGCACAGATGCGGTCGATCTCGAAGTTCGGCTTCTCCCAGGTGGTGGTGATCTTCGAGGACGGCACCGACATCTACTTCGCCCGCCAACTGGTTACCGAGCGACTGTCATCGGTGCAACTCCCGCACGGGCTGGACCGCCCGAAGATGGGGCCGGTTTCGACCGGGCTGGGCGAGGTGTTCCACTACGTCGTCACCGGCAGGGGCGACGACGTGACGCAACTCCGCACCGTCCACGACTGGGTCGTCCGGCCCCAGATGCGGCGGGTGCGGGGCGTGGCCGAGGTCAACTCGTGGGGCGGGTTCGAGCGGCAGTACCAGGTGTGCATCGACCCCGCGAGGGTGGCCAAGTACGGGCTGACGTTCGACGCCGTCACCGCCGCGATCCGCGAGAACAACCAGAACGTCGGCGGCGGGGTGATCGACCGGGGGAGCGGCACCCTACTCGTCCACGGCGTGGGCCGCACGACGACGCTGGAGCAACTCAGGGGCATCCAGGTTGCGGTGAAGGACGGGGTGCCGGTGCTGCTCGGCGACGTGTCCGAGCTGCGGATCGGGCACGAGGTGCGACGCGGTGCCGTGACTGCGGACGGAAAGGGTGAGGTGGTTCTCGGCCTGGGGTTCATGACGACGGGCGAGAACTCCCACGAGGTGACGTGGGGGCTGAAGAACCGCCTGGACGAGGTGAGGGCGACGCTGCCGGCGGGCGTGAAGGTGCAGCCGGTGTACGACCGCACGGAACTCGTGGACTACGTCATCGACACGGTGCGGGCGAACCTGTTCGAGGGCGGCCTGTTCGTCGTGTGCGTGCTGTTCCTGTTCCTCGGCAACCTCCGGGCGGCGTTCATCGTCGCCCTGGCCATCCCCCTGTCGATGCTGTTCGCGTTCAGCGGGATGCTCCGTTTCGGAATCGCGGCCAGCCTGCTCAGTCTCGGGGCCATCGACTTCGGCATGGTCGTGGACTCGTCGGTCGTGATGGTCGAGAACTGCGTCCGGCACCTCGCCAATAACCCGGACGGGAAGGGCCGCCGCGAGGTGATTCGCGACGCCGCCGTCGAGGTCCGCAAGCCGACCCTGTTCGGCGAACTCATCATCCTCGTCGTCTACCTGCCGATCCTGACGCTCGAAGGGATCGAGGGGAAGCTGTTCCGCCCGATGGCCCTGACCGTGATCTTCGCCCTGGCCGGGTCGATGGTCCTGTCGATGACGCTGGTGCCGGCACTCGCCAGCCTCGTGCTGCCCCGGAGGATTTCGGACCGCGAGCCGCTCCTGCTGCGCGTCATCAAGGCGGCGTACGTGCCGGTCCTGAAGCGGACGATGCGGTACAAGTCGGCGGTGCTGATCTTCGGGGCGACCGTGCTGTTCGTGGCGTTCGGCGTGGTCGCCCCGCAACTCGGCTCGGAGTTCGTGCCCCGGCTGTCCGAGGGGGCGATCACGCTCGGAACCGTGCGGCTGGCCGGGACGAGTCTGGAAGAGTCCGTGCGAACCAACACGCAAGTGGAGAAGGCCCTGCTCGCGGCGTTCCCCGACGAGATCGCCCACGTCTGGAGTCGGGCCGGAACGGCCGAGGTTGCCACCGACCCGATGGGCGTGGAACTGACCGACGTCTTCATCAGCCTGAAGCCCCGGAAGGGGTGGACGAAGGCCTCAACCCAGGCCGAACTCACCACCCGCGTCGAGCGGGAACTGCGGACGATTCAGGGGCTAAAATTCGCGTTCTCGCAGCCCATCGAGATGCGGATCAACGAGATGCTCGCGGGTACGCGATCCGACCTCGCGGTGAAACTCTTCGGCGACGACCTGACCGTGCTGAAGGCCAAGGCCGAGGAGATCAGGAAGGTCATGAAGGACGTCCCCGGCGTCGCCGACCTCGCCGTCGAGCAGGTGATCGGCCAGCCGGTGCTCGAAGTGAAGGTGAAGCAGGACCAACTCGCCCGGTACGGCATTCCGGCCCGTGCCGTGATGGAACTGGTCGAGAGCATCGGGTCGAAGCCGATGGGCGAGGTCGTGGACGGCCAGTTCCGGTTCCCGCTGGTGGTCCGCCTGCCGGACGAGTGGCGGTCCAGCCCGGAGGCGGTGGGGGCGATCCAACTTCCGACGGCGACCGGCGAGCGGGTGCCGCTGTCGCGGGTGGCCGACATCCGAATCATCGAAGGGCCGTCCACGATCACCCGCGAGTGGGGCCAGCGGCGGATCGTCATCACCTGCAACGTCCGCGGCCGCGACCTGGGCACGTTCGTCGCCGAAGTACAGCACGCGGTGAAGGCCGAAGTCACGATGCCGCCGGGCCGGTACCACGTCGCTTACGGCGGGCAGTTCGAGCAACTCGAACGCGCACAGACGCGACTGATGATCGTCGTCCCGGTCGCCCTGCTGCTGATCTTCCTGCTCCTGTACGCGACCTACGGCACGGTGCTCGACACGCTCCGGGTGTTTTCGGGCGTGCCGTTCGCGTGGGTCGGCGGCGTCCTCGCCCTGTGGCTGCGGGACATGCCGTTCTCGATCTCGGCGGGCATCGGGTTCATCGCCCTGTCCGGCGTGGCGGTCCTCGACGACATGATCCTCGTCAGCTACGTCCGGCAACTCCAGAAGCGGGGCCGCACACTCGAGCAGGCCGTCGAGGAAGCCGCGATCACCCGGTTGCGACCCGTGCTGATGACGACGCTCGTGGCGTGCCTGGGGTTCGTCCCGATGGCGTTCTCGACGGGCGTGGGTGCCGAAGTCCAGCGGCCCCTGGCCACGGTCGTGATCGGCGGCGTGGTCTCGGCGATGGTCATGTCGCTCCTGGTGCTGCGGGTGCTGTTCGTCGTGTTTCGGTTCCCGACGCTGCGGACACCGCAAACGGTGAGTAAGGGCCAGCCGCACGAAGTGGCCCCGGAGACGGTTCCTGCCCCGTGAGGGCGTTCTTTTCCAGGAGATCCGAGATGAAGACGTTGTGCATGAGCGTAGCCCTGCTCGCAGGGTTGTTCGTCGCGGCCGGTTGCGGCCAGAAGCCCGCCGAGAGCACGGGTGGCGACGTGAAGGGCAAGGAGGTCGCGAAGGCCGACCCGAAGGGAACGCCAGCGGTGAAGCCGAAGGACGAGTCCGACGAAGACGGCGGGTGGTGGTGCCGGCCGCACGGCGTGCCCGAAGACGATTGCAGCATGTGCAGCGCAAAGGCGGCCAAGGAGTTCAGGGCCAAGGGGGACTGGTGCGACAGGCACGAGCGGGCCAAGAGCCAGTGCTTCATCTGCGACCCGTCGCTGATGGAGAAGGCGAGGGCACAGTACAAGGCGAAGACGGGCGAGGAGATGCCGCTGCCGAAGAAGAACACGCCCGAGAAGAAGTGACCGGTCCTGACGAAGTGCGCGGAGGGCAGTTTTCGCCGTTCATCTCGAACATGTGGCAGCGGGGCGTGAGTCGATCTCGCAACGCCGCCGTCATCCGGTCGCACTGGAACGGCACACGCGCTTCGGGGTGAGGAGGTGCGGGTCGCTTGACCACGAACGCCCTCATCGAATCGACGACGTCGTCGTAGTTCCGGTCGCCGGGGGCGGGTGCCGGCCGGTACGGATCGGGGCCGCACTCAGGTCATCCTGGGCCACCGGGCACTCGGCGTCGATGGACGAGTACACCGTCAGGCGGTTTACCGTACACGGCGACCCGGTCGGACTACCCCTCGCCCGGACGAGCGTTGTTCGGCTCCGGGGAAGGGACCACACACGGAGCAGGCCCGCAATCTAAAAAGCGGTTTTAAAGGGTGACTCCTGGACCGCTGGGGAGCCAAGGGTCTGGGCCGCAGGCGTATCACCAAGTGGCGATTTGAGGCCCCCGGCAGGTTGCAGGACGGCCGGTCGGCACTGCCCCCTCCGGGTGCGTCATCGCGAGAAACGGCACCCGTCGGCGAGCAACAGAGCATCCCGTAGCGGCTTCGTGTCGGGTACGACCGCTTCTTACTACACCACTGCACCCAGGCGGCGACGTGAGGAGTCGCCTGGTGTGTCTTGATCTTTAGGTTAGTAGGGAAAGTAAAATGCCTATGCGGCCGACTCGTAGAAGCGGAGCGGGCAGCGTGATCGCCAACAGGGCCGACACCGGCGTGGCCTTGGGCGGGTTGAAGCGGGTGCCGTGTCCCGGTCCGGCGTGCCACGCACGACGGGCTCGTCGGGTCAGTCCTACCCGTCTCCGGCTGAATGAGGTAAGCTATTCCCTTCTCGGGGCTTCTGCCCCATCGCCCCCAGCACAGTGTTGGTCGGTCGCGTGGGCGGGGCGTCCCCCGCCGGGGCGGGCTTTCGTCAATTCAGGTGCGTGCATGGGTGAACAGACGGGGGCGGACCGGACGGCGTGGGAGGGCGAGATGTTCCGCCGCCTGGCCGAGAACGTCCTCGACTACGCCATCTTCGTCGTGGACCCGCACCGCCACGTCCTCACCTGGACCAAGGGGGCCGAGCGGCTCCTGGGTTTCACCGAAGAGGAGATCGTCGGTCAGAAGTGCGACCGCTTCTTCACGCCGGACGACGTGCGGGACGGCGTGCCGCAGAGGGAACTGGAGAAGGCCCTCGCCACGGGCCGGGGCGAGGACGACCGCTGGCACACGCGGAAGGACGGCAGCCGGTTCTGGTCGAGCGGCGTGGCGACCCCCCTGCGGGACGGGGGCGGCACGCTCCGCGGGTTCGCCGTGATCCTGCGGGACGGTACCGCCCTCAAGAGGAGCCAGGACGCCCTGCAAGACGCCCTGGCCTACGCCGAGGGCATCGTGGACACCGTGCGGGAGCCGCTCCTCGTCCTGGACGCCGACCTCCGGGTGATGCGGGCGAACCGCTCCTTCTACCGCACCTTCCGCGTCCGGCCCCAGGACGCCGAGGGGCGTCTCCTCTACGACCTCGGCAACGGCCAGTGGGACATCCCGGCCCTGCGGCACCGCCTCGCGGACGTCCTCCCGCGGGGCACGGCGTTCGAGGACTTCGAGGTCGAGCACGACTTCCCGGGCCTGGGCCGGAAGGTGATGGTGCTCAACGCCCGCAAGCTGCGGCAGGCGGGCGACCACGCCGAACTCATCCTCCTGGCCGTCGAGGACGTGACCGCCTTCCGCCGGGCCGAGGAGGAGCGGCGGGAACTGGAAACCCGGTTCACGTCCCTGGTGCAAAACATCAAGGACCACTCCATCTTCACGACGGACCCCGCCGGCCGCGTCACCAGTTGGAACGTCGAGGCCGAACGCATCCTCGGCTTCTCCGAGGCGGAAATCCTCGGCCAGAACTTCTCGGTCATCTTCACGCCCGAAGACATCGACGGGGGCGTCCCGGAGCGGGAGCGGCGGCTGGCGAGTCGGGACGGGCGGGCGGAGGACGAGCGGTGGCACGTCCGCAAGGGCGGCGAGCGGTTCTGGGCCTTGGGGATCGTGACGCCCACCCACGACGCCGCCGGCAAGCACACCGGCTACTCGAAAATTCTGCGGGACATGACGGACCGCAAGAAGTCTGAAGACGCCGTGCGGGCGTCCGAGGCCCACAAGGCGGCGGTCCTGCGGGCCTCCCTCGACGCCATCGTCACCACCGACGGCGGCGGCGTGGTCGTGGAGTTCAACCCCGCCGCCGAGTCGCTGTTCGGGTACACGCTGGCCGAGGCGGCGGGGGCCGACCTGGGCGAACTCCTCGTACCCGTTCGCATGAGGGAGGGCCACCGGGAGGGGATGGCCCGGTTCCACGCCACCGGCGAGGCCCCCGTGCTGAACGTGCGGCTGGAGATGCCCGCCCGGCGGAAGGACGGGTCCGAGATCACCGTCGAGTTGGTCATCACCCGGCTCGGCATCGACCCGCCACTGTTCACCGGGTTCGTCCGGGACATCACGACCCGGAAGGAGGCCGAGGCGGCACTGGCCGAGCGGGGGCGGCTGCTGGCCCTGGGTGCGGCGGTCGGCACCGCACTGGTCGAGGCCGACACGCTCAAGGACTGCCTGCAACGCTGTGCCCGGGCGTTGGTCGAGCACCTGGGCGGGGCGTTCGCCCGCGTCTGGACCCTCGACCCCGGCGGGGCGGTGCTGCAACTGCAAGCGAGTGCCGGGCTGTACACCCACCTGGACGGGCCGCACAGCCGGGTGCCGGTCGGCCAGTACAAGATCGGGCTGATCGCCCAGGAGCGGCAGCCGCACCTGACCAACGCCGTCGTCGGGGACGACCGGGTGGGCGACCAGGGGTGGGCCGTCCGGGAGGGGATGGTCGCCTTCGCCGGCTACCCGCTTCTGGTCGGGGGGCGGGTGGTCGGGGTGATGGCCATGTTCGCCCGCCACGCCCTGTCCGACGCCACCCTGGGGGCGATGGCGTCCGTCGCCAACGCCGTCGCCCTGGGGGTCGAGAAGAAGCAGGCCGAGGGGCGGCTGGAGGAGCAGCGGGAGTGGCTGCGGACCACCCTCTCCAGCATCGGGGACGCGGTGATCGCCACCGACACCGCCGGGCGGGTCACCTTCCTGAACCCGGTGGCCGAAGTCCTGACGGGCTGGCCGCAGGCGGAGGCGAGGGGCCGCGACCTGGGGGCCGTCTTCCGCATCGTCCACGAGCGGACCCGCCTCCCGGCGGAGAACCCGGTCGCCAGGGTGCTCCGGGAGGGGAGCGTCGTCGGGCTGGCGAACCACACCGTCCTCATCGCCAGGGGCGGCGGCGAGAAGCCCATTGACGACAGTGCGGCCCCGATCCGGGACGAGCGGGGGCGGCTGCGGGGCGTCGTCCTCGTGTTCCGGGACGTCAGCGACAAGCGGCGGGCCGAGGAGCAGGCCCGGACGATCCTGGAGAGCATCACCGACGCGTTCTTCGCCGTGGGCCGGGACTGGCGGTTCACCTACCTCAACCGGCAGGCCGAGGCGTTGCTCGCCCGCACCAGCGACGACCTGCTGGGCAAGCACCTGTGGGAGGAGTTCGCCCCGGCGGTCGGGTCCGACTTCTACCACGGCTACCACCGGGCGGTGGCCGAGGGCGTGGCGGTCACGTTCGAGGCGTTCTACCCCCCGCTGGACCGCTGGTTCGAGGTCCACGCCTACCCGTCCCCGGACGGCCTGTCGGTCTACTTCCGGGACGCCACCGGGCGGCGGCGGGCGGAGGACGACCTGCGGACCGCCCATCGGGAGTTGGAGGTCCGGGTGGCCGACCGGACGGCGGAACTGACGCGGACGAACGAGTTCCTGAAGGCGTTGCTGGAGAACGTGCAGGACGGGATCGTGGCGTGCGACGGCGGGGGCGTCCTGACCCTCTTCAACCGGGCCACCCGCGAACTGCACGGCCTGCCCGAAGAGGCGATCCCCGCCGAGCGGTGGGCCGACCACTACCGCCTGTACCGGCCGGACGCCCGGACGCCGATGGCCACGGGCGACGTGCCGCTGTACCGGGCACTCCAGGGGGAGCGGGTCCGGGACGCGGAGATGGTGATCGCCCCGGACCGGCTCCCGCCCCGCACGGTGCTGGCGAGCGGGCAGGCGTTCTACGACGGGGAGGGGGTGATGCTGGGGGCGGTGGTGTCGATGCACGACGTCACGCTGCGGAAGCGCGCCGAGGAGGGGCTGCGCCGGGCGAACGAGGAGCTGGAGCGGCGGGTGGGGGAACGCACGGCGGAGTTGGCGGCGGCGAACGCCGCCCTGACGGACGCCGACCGGCGGAAGGACGAGTTCCTGGCGACGCTGGCCCACGAACTCCGCAACCCGCTCGCACCGATCCGCAACGGCCTCCAGGTCATCCGCTTGGCGGGGGCGGGCGGCACGGTCGAGCAAGCCCGGTCGATGATGGAGCGGCAACTGACGCAGTTGGTCCGGCTGGTGGACGACCTGCTCGACGTGAGCCGGGTGACGACCGGCAAGTTGGACCTCCGCCGGGAGCGGGTGGACGTGCGGGCGGTGGTCGCCGCCGCCGTGGAGACGAGCCGCCCGGCCATCGAGCAGGCCGGGCACGCGTTCGTCGTCGCCCTGCCGGACGAGCCGATGTTCGTGGACGGGGACGCAACGCGTCTCGCCCAGGTCGTGTCCAACCTGCTGAATAACAGTGCGAAGTACACGCACCGGGGCGGGCACATCCGGCTCGCGGTCGGACGCGAGGGCGGCGTGGCCGTGGTGTCCGTCGCGGACGACGGCATCGGCATCCCGCCCGCCATGCTGGGCCGGGTGTTCGAGATGTTCACACAAGTTGACCGGACGCTGGAGAAGACGACCGGCGGGCTGGGGATCGGGCTGTCGTTGGTCAAGGGGTTGGTCGAGATGCACGGGGGCACCATCGAGGCCCGGAGCGGGGGCGAGGGCCAGGGGAGTGAGTTCACGGTGCGGCTGCCGGTCGCGACGCCCGGTGCGTCCCGGGCCGACCACTCGCACAACAAGGATGAGGAGGTCGAGCCGGCCCGCCGCCGCATCCTCGTCGTGGACGACAACGCGGACTCCGCGAACTCGCTCGGCCAGCTCCTCGAACTGCTCGGCAACGAGGTCCGCACGGCCTACGACGGGGAGGCCGGGGTCGGGGCGGCCGCGGCGTTCCGGCCCGACCTGATCCTGATGGACATCGGGATGCCGAAGGTGAACGGGTACGACGCGGCCCGCCGCATCCGGGCCGAGCCGTGGGGCAAGGACGTGGTGCTGGTGGCGTTGACCGGGTGGGGGCAGGACGAGGACCGGCAGAAGAGTACCGACGCCGGGTTCGACCGCCATCTGGTCAAGCCGGTCGAGTACGCCGCGTTGACGAAGGTGCTGGGCGGGCTGGAGCCGGCGACGGGGTGACGGTCGGCCCCGACCGAGCCGCCACCCGGCGTGAGCACGACGGCGCAGGCGGCCCCGCCGGCCCGAAAATTCGACACACGGCGGGGTGGGGCCGGAGCCGGGGCGGGTGCGGGCGAGGGCGGGCCGATCGAGCCGTAGCGACCGGGCACGGAGTTCGAGGCCGCGAGCACCAACGCCCTCGGCGGCCCGACCACGGCCCCGCCCGCGATCACCGGCGAGGCGATGATCTACCGCACCGACTCGCCCCTGTCCCGCGTCGGCACCCCTCGGAAGCGGTGAGGCGGGTGGATCTCGGATCCGGCCACCAGGCGACTCGCGAGGGGCCGCGTCCCGGCTCTGCCGCCGGGGGGCGGGCCGGGTAGAATCACCCCGGTGGGTCGGGCAAGCACGCACCCGAACCCCACACGGGCCGGACCGCCCGGGACCGCCGTGATCGCGAACTCGCTCGCCCCCGGCCGTGCGGAGCCGGCACTCGGCCGCCCGACCGGCGGGCAGACGGGAGAACGGTCGTTTGGGAACGCAGAATGACTCACCCCCGCCCGTAGGGCTCACGCACTATGAAGTAGTGGGCGTGTAAGGGTTTGTGT
>NZ_JBHYGG010000247.1:0-106722 GCF_051859125.1 Gemmata sp. | reverse complement strand
GTGCGCCGGGCCCGCCACCGTGGCGACGGCTTCGGCCGCCGCCACCGGCCGTTCATCAACTTCCAGTTCGACAGGCTCATGCGAGGCCCCTCCGCTTCAGGACCGTCTCGCGGAACCGGAGCCACGCGCCCACGTCGCTGTCCTCGCCGACGACCGACCAGCCGGCCGCCCGGTAGCCCCGCACCCGCTGTCGCGACCAGAATGCGGCGAGCGGGTGCCCGGTGTCCCGGGCATCGACGACGAGCAGGGGCCGTGCGTCGGCGTCCGTCGTCACCCTCCAGTTCTTGGGGAGCGGGGCGGAGCCGTCCCCGGCGTCGGCCCGGACCACGACGCCGTACTCGTCGCCGGTCAGGGCCTCGACGCCGAGGGCGGTGGCGATGACCCCGCGGGTGGCGGCGGTCGCGCCGTACTTCACGCTGGACGTGTCGTCGCCGAGGCCGGAGATGAGCGGCCAGCCGGGCAGGTACATTGCGAGCGCCGTGGCCTGCTTCAGGTTCTCGGCGAGCAGCAGGACGTGCTGCGGCACCCCGACGTGCGGCATCGCGGCCAGGGTCGGAACGAGTCGGACGAGTTCCTCGTGGTCGCCGATCTGGAGCGCACGGGCGACCCGTGCGAGCCGCCGGTTCCGCGCCGGGTTCATCCGGATCTTGTTGCCGATGTACGGGATCGTGTTCTTCACCGAGTTGTCGACGTGCGTGTTCAGGAACGCGACCTGCACCGGCCGCTCGATCGACCCGACGGTCGGGATGAGCAGCTCGCCCGGGCCGTAAAGCTGCCAGGACCGGGCAATATCGAAGGGCGAGCGCGGGTAGTCGATCGGGAGGAACCCGAACACCTTCGCGGTGGCGACGTTGACGAGGCGCTCCAGCAGCCCGACCGCGGTCCGCACCGGCGGCACCGTCGGGTCGTTCGGGTCGGTGAGCGGCGCGGCCGTGAGCGGGTCGGTCCAGGTCGCGTACAGCGCGTCCACGACGAGCACGACGTCGGCCCGGGCGAGGTCGACGAGCCCCATCTGCCCGAGCAGGGTGACCACCACCCGCCGCTGAACATCCGGGACGGCACCGCCGCCCGTCGTCTCGGGCGTGATGCCGTGCCGGGCCAGCAGGTGCGTGAGGGCGACAGCGTCATCACGCCGCCGAACGATGACGACAACCCGCGCGGTGGCGAGCGCCAGGCACACCTGGGTGACGAGCAGCAGCGGGTCGACGCCGGGGCCGTACCGCACGAGCCCCCGCTCGCGGTCCCCGAGGAACCGCACGACCGCCGGGTCGGTGGCCATCGAGTCGGCGTCGGCAACGGGTTCGGCACCGGCAACGGGTTCGGCACCGGCAACGGGTTCGGCACGACCGGGGCGGGGGCCATCGACGACTCGCACGCCCGCGGACGCGAGGAGGCCCCGGCAGACGGGCCCCATCCCAGCCCACATCCGCACCTTGACCTTGCCGGTCGCGGTGCGGGCGGCGGCGAACAGCGCCTGGTCGCCGGGGGCGAACTCGGTGCCGTTCCCGCCGCGGTCCTCGACGCGCCCGACCCGGAGCGCGCCGAGGACGCCGCACACCGGGGCCGGGATGACGTCGATGAACTGGCCGCTGGGCGTGATCGCGACCGGCGTGGTCCGCGGCGTGTGCGTCACGGCGTCCCTCCTGCCGCGCCGCGGCCGCCGCGGGTGGCGGTGGAGTCGGTTCGGCGATGGGGCCGGCCGCGCACCTCGTCGGCGATCTGCTCGACCGCGGCCTCGACGGACTGGGCCGGGGGAGGCACACCCAGCCAGTTCGAGAGCAGGCCGTGGGCGTACTGAGCGTCCGGGTACTCGTCCGCGCGGAGCGCGAAGCAGTCCTCGCGACCCCGGGCCTCCCGGGCGAACGTCCGGATTGCCGTGCCGATCGCCCGCCGGGCACCCTGCATCGACTTGTGGCAGCCGTCCGGCGGCCCGAGGATCTCGTCCCTGGCCTCGGAGTACGGGGTGCCGCGGGCGAGCGCGTCGGCCAGCCGCCGCTGCTGCTCGGGTTCAAGGCGAGCGACGGTCTCGACGTCCCGCTCCGGAAGCCGCCCGAGCCGGACAGCGTCCTGGAGTGCAGGCCGTAGGTGAAGCAGCACGAGGTCGCGCTCGAGGCTCCGCTGGGCGCGGCCGAACGCCTCCCGGATCATCCGCTGCCGCGTCGCCTCGCGCTCCCGCCGCACCTCCGCGGTGCGCTTGCGCGGCGGCCGACGGACGACCGCCCCGGCCCAGGCCTGGTACAGCCTCGCCGTCACGAGCCGCGCGTCGAACGGGGACGGCGCCGTGCGACGGATCACGGCCCCGAGGTGGAGCTGGGCCGCACGCAGTGCCAGTTCCGTCTCGCACAGGGCGTCGCACCCGTCGCACTCCCGGACCTCGACGCGCGACCGCCCGGACCGCTGGGCCGCCCGGAAGCCCACCATCCCGAACAAGATCATCGACCCGGCGACGACGAGCACGGGGAGCCCACCCCGTGCGATCTGCGCCAGGTAGTCGTCCATCGACGGCTCGGCCCCCGGGACGGCGTGCGCGTACGCGGTGAGGACGGCGTGGGGCGTGAGGTCGTCGAGCGGGACACCATGGTCGGCCGGGGGCGCGGGGTCGCGTGTGGCCGGAGAAGGATGTTGGTCGCGCTGTGGCATGGTAGAGACCTGGTCTGGTGTGTGGTGTCGGTGGGGCGGGACTCACGGGACGGGTGCCCGGGCCGTGGGCGTCGCGTACGGCGCGTCTCGGACATACCTGAGTGGGCCGCTAGAGCCCGAGCCGGTCCAGCTCGCGGTCGGCGCGCCGCGCCCGCGACCGGCTGGGGGAGTCGATGGTTTCGTCGGCGGGGGCGTGGGGACACTCGGCAAAGCGGGCGAGCGCCTCGACCGACGTGTACCAGCACCCGCCGACGCGGAGCGCGTCGAGGCGGCGGCCGCGGACCCCGCGGTGAATCCAGCGGATGATGGTGGAGCCGTGGGTCTTCTTCGCGTGACGGGTCGGCGGCAGCATGGCGGCCGCCTGAGCCACAGAGATGAGCTTTTCGGTCTTAATGTCGATCATCGCGTGCTCCGGCATGGTGATGCTCGGTCCTGCACGCTGTTTCACTGACGGCTCGCTGGGACGGCCGTACCCAAAGTGTGGGACGGCTACCCCAGGTATTCGGGCTTGATGCGGTGGCCCCTTTGTTGGTCCACGTCGATGGCGTCGCGGACCTCCTTCGGAAGTCTTTTCAGCGTCCGCTCGGGGTGGCTGAGTTCGAGGCGATACTCCTTTTGAACTTGCGACTTGAGGGTCTTGAGGGAAACCCACTCGCCGGAGTCCAAGATGCCCTGCACGAGCGAGGCCGCTTCGTCACCAACCTGGTACTGGACGCCGTCCACGGTCACGATTCCAGTCGCTGGCGTCGCGGCCAGTCGAATCGTTGAGGTGCGGGGGACCTGCTGGAGCACCCCGCCGAGCCAGTCGGACACCACCGCGAGTTCGCGAGCCTCAAAGCCAACAGGGCAATCGTCCATCGGCACCCGGTAGATCTGGAAGCCACCCAGCGGCACCAAACCGCGGCGTCGCAAGTCCCCGACGAGAAGGTATGCGTTGCTGAGCGCCGAGGATGACGGGCGGTTCTGGTGCGAATACGAGAAGTTCACCGCGTCCCAGTACCGGTACAGGTCCGCGACACGTCCGACCCAGGCGTACGCCAGCTCGACCGAAAACCCGGGCGGCGGGGGCGACCAGTCAAACCGGCCACCCCCTGCAGTGGACTCGTCGGGCCCGACGAACCAATCCGTCGGGGGCCAACAGTCGAACGTCGGCCTGTCGGCCGCACGAGCGCCCGTGAACAATTCTGCCGCCGATTTCGGTTCGTCGCGCTTCACGGGGGCCTCGCTGAGTACGAACTCGGGGTGGAAGGCGTGTCCCGGAAGCCAGCCGGGACACGGGTCAGTGCCGGCCTCAACGGCCATCACCCGAGCCGGGCCATGGCGTTCCGGGCCGCCCCCCGGTCGACGTCGGCGTACACCTGGGTGACGCCGAGTTCGCGGTGCCCGAGCACCGCCTGCACCATTTCGAGCCCGAGCTCCTTGCGGAGGCGCGTGGCCGCGGCGTGCCGGAGCTGGTTCGGGGACCAGACCGGGACGCCGGCGCGGCGGCAGCCGCGCTGCACCTCCTGCCGGTACCCCGCCACCGTGTAGTGCTTCCGCGGGGCGGCCCGCACGCCCGTGCCGGCCCTGGCCTTGGGTCGCTGCTGGGGCGGCCGGGTCGGTCGGAACACGTACCCGCCGCGGGCGGCGGCGAGCAGGGGCCGGATCACGGCCTGCGCCCGGGGGCCGAGGAAGATGACCCGCTCCAGCGCCTCGTCGTCGCTGTCGTTCGCGTGCTCGGTTTTGTGGACCGCCGGCCGGTACTCCCAGACCGGACCGGTGCAGTCGATGTCGCCGGCCCGCATCAGCACGACCTCCTGGGGCCGGCACCCGCAGAGCCACTGGACCCGGGCCATCGCCGCGACGGTCGGGGGCACGCGCTCCAAAGCCGCCTCGACGTGCCCGGCCGCGACCGGCCGCACCCGCCCCTTCTCCCGCGCCGCCGAGCGGTTCTTCTTCAGCCCCGGGGCCGCCCGGAGCGCGGCGTACACGCCGGGCGGGAGCAGCTCCTCGGCGACGGCACAGCGGAACACCCGCTTGACCCGGCCGATCTGCTTGTTGATGGTCCGGCGGGCCAACCCCACCCGGACCACCTTGGTCTCAAACGCGACCGTCCCGTCCGGGGCGGTGACCTTGACCCGCCGCGTGACCGGCTCGCGAATCATCGTCTGCTGGAGGTCCCGGAGCACGAGCGGGCCGATCGCGGTGACGGGGAGGCCGCCGCAGTGGCGGCGGAGCACCCGGAGCGCGGACTTGAGGGGGTGGAGCTCGCCGGTCGGCCGGCCGTTCTTGACGTAGTAGTTGTTCGCGAACTGCCAGTAGCGCAGGATCAGTTCGCCCACCAGGAGCGGCGGTCCAGAAGCCGCGGCCTTTGGAGTCACTTCGGGCGGTGGGAGCGGGGCGGACGCCGTCGAGACTCGGCGCGCGAGAATGTCCCCGAGGACGCGGTCGTAGGCGACCCGGCTCTCGGGCGTCCCGAATTTTCCGAGGTAGTGGGAGTGGCCCTGGTAGACCACGACGGCCTGGCCGGTGGCCTTGTGGTGGCGGTACGACGGGATGCGGTGCTTGGGCATGGCGTGCAGATCCTTCTCGGCGAAGTGAGTAGTACTACTCACTTCCGAGGGACTCTGCCGCACCTCCGACCACCGGAGGGTACGCCGGAACCGGCGTTCGGCGAAGAACTTAAAACGAGTCGGGCTGACAGGATTCGAACCTGCGACCTCTTGGTCCCGAACACACCGCCGGACCCCCGCTCAACCCCCACGAGACCCAGGGATTTCTAGCGGACGAGCATACCCGACCGCCACGGACAAGTCACCACATCTCGGACAAAAACACCCTACGAATCGCGGACCGCCGGCGAGTTGTGCGGAAGATTCCGCGCTTCCTTCCGCGAGTGCTTTTGGCCCGGCGTGTCGCGTCTCTGCCGCTCCGTCGTGCCTGTCACATCGGCCGTTGGTGTCCGTCGTGTCACCCGGAGCCGAACACCATGTCCGCCGCACTCATCGCCGAAGGCCCGCGCCCCATCGCCGCCGTCGGCCGCTCGAACCCCGCGACGAAGAACCTGAACCCGCGGACCCTGCTGAGGTGGGCACAGCGGGGCGTCCGCGGCGTGAAGCTCGAATCGCTCCAGGTCGGCGGCCGGCTGATGAGCACGGCGGCCGCCCTCGACCGGTTCCTCGCCGCTCTCAACGCCGGGCCGGAACCCGCGCCGTCGGCCCCGCGGTCCCCGGCCGAGCGTCGGCGGGCGAGTGCCGCGGCCGGGGAAGAACTCGAACGGCTCGGGGTCTGATCCGTCCCCGCCCGCGCGGGCGAGATTTGGCGGGCCGGCCGCTTGCCGCTCACCTGTGCAACGCGACGAGGGTTGTCGCTCACCGAAGCCGGGATGCTGATCGTCGGCATCCTGGACCCGCCCGTCTGGCCCGCCGCGAAACCGGTCAACGGACCTCTGGCAACTGATAGTCGCCCGTACACTCGGTTGGTGGCACGCCGAAACGTCGGCGTGCCATTGGCCGACCGTCGAGCACCCCGCACCACGAGCCCACCATGAACACGAGCACCGCGACCGCCGACCCGCCCCCGTTCCTGAGCCCGCTCGCCATCAGCTTGAGGACCGGATTGAGCACAGACGTGATCCGCAAGCGGATCCGCACCGATCCCGTGTTGAGGGGCATGTTCAAGCTGCTGGGCCGCCAGCTCGTGGCGGAGGCGGCAGCACTGCCGATGATCGCTGAGCGGCTCGCACAGAAGAGATGAAAACGAACACGCCCCGGGCTGCTGTGGCGGCTACCCCGAGGCGTGTTCTCACCAACTACTCGTATCAGAATCATGGCGCACGAACGTACACCCGTCAAGCTGGTCCCACAATTTGTGCGGATCGGTGACGTCCGGATCGGTGACCGCGTCCGCAAGGACCTGGGCGACCTCGCCGCACTCGCCGAGAGCATGCGGACCGGACTGCTCCAGCCGATCGGGCTCGGCCCCGACATGGAGCTGATCTTCGGCGAGCGGCGGCTCCGGGCCGCCGAGCGGCTCGGGTGGACCGACATCCCCGCCCTCATCTTCCTGAACCTCGACGACGCCGTGTCGCAGGCCCGCGCGGAGCGGGACGAGAACCACTGCCGCAAGCAGTTCGAGCCGACGGAACTCGTCGAGGCGGGCCGCCGGCTCGAAGCGCTGGAGCGCCCTGCGGCCGCCGCCCGTCAGCGTGACCTGGGCCGGAGCCACGGCCCCCCTTCCGGAAATTTGCCGGAAGGGGGGTCAAAGAAAGGTGACGTCCGCGACAAGGTCGGCGACGCCCTCGGGGTGAGCGGCAAGAAGTACGAGATGGGTAAGCGGGTTGTCGAGGCCGCAGAAGCGGACCCGGACCGGTTCGGCGACCTGCCCGCGAAGATGGACGAGACCAGCGTCGCGGCCGCGTACCAGCTCCTCAAGGAGCGGCAGGCCGACCACTGCGACGGCGACGACGAACCCGATACCGAGTTGGAGCACGTCGCCGAGCCGACGCCGATCGCCGGCCGAGAGCCCTCCGGCCCGGTACGCAACCGGCCGTCAAGGCGGCCGAAGCACAACACCTTCGACCCGACCCCGGCCGACCTCGCCGAGATCCGCGACGACGCCAAGCGGCTCCTGGGGCGGCTCTGCCGTGCCGCAACCGAGCGGCGGCCGTTCCGGCTCGCACTCGAACGCCGCGGGGTGTCGCTCAACATCGACGACCTGACGGGCATGGATCGCACCGGGGACAGCCACCAGACGAACCGCGTGCTCGACGTGGACGCGCTCACGGCCATCATCGCCGCGGTCGCCGACGTTGCGGGGGGCCGGCCATGAAGCCCGCAACGGCATCCAGCGTGATCGGCGTGATGGGGCTCGTGCAGCGGCTCCTCGACTTCGCGGGGCGAACCAGCTTCGAACCCGACGTGGAGCCGCTCGCCGCGGCCGTGGTCGATGGGCTGCACCGTCGCCAGTACGATCCGGCACTCCACGCCGCGGCCGAGACGCTGGCCATCCTCTCGGCACGGTACACCCCGGCCGAGCTGTCGAAGCACAACTAACCCGGCTGCGTCGGGCAGCGGGCCGCGGTTCGAATCCGCGGCGGGTTCTTGGGGAGCGATCCCCAGTCGCCGTGGGCAGGCAGCTCGTTCCGTTCGCGGGCGAGGTGGGGCGGTTCCCGCGAGGGGCCGCGGTCGCGGGGCGACTCATCAAGTACCGCGGGGGTCTCTCACAACACTGGTGGGGGTAGGGGGGCTTTTTGACTTTCTCTGTAGGTGACCGGCGCGGCCCGAGTTTGACGACGGCGAGAATGGAAGGTTCGGTGAACGCCTCTGGGCCGATCAGCGGCCGCCCGCGAGGGCGAGGTTCAGAACGGCCAACCGAGAGGCATCGGCCGGTCAGGGCATGCGGAGTGGCAGACGGTGGCACAGCGTGGCAGATCATCGGCGGACGACACCCTCGCGGCGGAACTCGCAAGCGGCCGGACCGTCGCGGAGGCGGCCGGCGCGGCTCACGTCTCCGCTCGAACGGCCTACCGCCGGCTGAAGGACGAGGCGTTCAACCGGCGCGTCGTCGAGTTGCGAGACGCCATGATCTCCCGGGCCGCGGGCCGACTGGCGGATTCGCTGACCGAGGCGATTGGGGTTCTGCGGACCCTGCTCGGTTCCGACTCGGAGCCGGTGCAGCTGCGGGCCGCGGACCGGATCCTCGACCACGCGATTCGGGTCGCCCAGCTCGAAGAACTTGAGCGGCGGGTTCGTGAACTGGAATCGAGGGCCAAGCAGTGAACCTCAGAGCCCGCATCGAGAAGCTCGAAGCGATCCCCGCGCCCGTGTCCGAGGACGAGGTGGACCGGCTCCTTCTCGACATCGACGAGGCGGCACGCCTGGACCCGGAGGCGGGCCTCGCCGCCGTGCTGGACAAGCACCCTGACGTGCTGACCGAGAAGGAAAACGTGCGATTCCTCTTGGCCGTTTCACGCCGGCGGCAACTCCGCGAAGACGCGGCCGCCCGCACCACATGACCGCCCCTGCGTAGACGAGAACTCTATCCACCGCCGATGAGGAAGAACTGATGCGCGTGCTCGACATGGCCGAACACCTGACCGATGAGCAAGTGGCCCAGCGTGCGGCCGCGGCCGAGCGGAACCGCCGGGACGAGGAGCAGCAGCGACGCCAGCGGGACGCCGTGGCCGCCGCCGAGCGGGCCAAGGTCGCCGCCGTACTCGACGCCAGGGCGGGCCGGTTGGCCGCGGTCGCCGCGAAGTTGGTGGCGAAGCTCCAAGCCGACGAGGGCCTTCTGAAGTGGGTTGCGGCCGACCGCATCATCGCACCCGGCGAGCCTCTCCCGCCGGCCGACGTCGAGCGGTACGCGACCTCGATCGAGGTCTCCGTCGGTCAGGCCCGCGGCGACGGGACGGGTGGGTTGATCGTCGTGGTTCGGTCCGCCGACCCGAACGTCTGTGAGCGGCTGTTGGCCGAGGAGACGGACCCGGTGTCCGCCGCACTCGCCGGGCGCGAGCGGGTGTCACTGTCCGACGGCCCGCTCCGGCAAGCCATCCACGCGGCCCGCGTCGGTGCCCGGCTGCAGGGCTCCGCCCGGGTCGATGACCGCGTCACGGTCGCGAGCAAATTCGATGCGGACCTCGGGCAGAGGGTGCAGACGGTCCACGGGCACTTCACCAGATACCAGACGCTGAGCGTCGCGATCGGGACCGATCCTCAGCCCGACGGCCCCACGAAGCCGGCCCGGGTGCTGAAGGACGGGTGGACCTCCGGCGGGGGCCGGCGGGCCGGCATCGGTGCCGACTGACCGCCGCGGCCGGGTTCACGCACCACGCACAGCAGGGGCCGACGATGGGGAGCCGGAGAGCGGTCGCGATGAGCGAGGCGGAGCACTTCGCCCGCGACCAGGAGAACAAGAACCGGGCCGCGGCGGTCGCCTCCGCACGCCGGGCGGCCCTGCTGTCCGTGTGCGAGTCACTCGCCCGGTCGCTCCGCGCGGATTCGGACGTCGCCCGTGTGGTGCGGCCGGAGCACGTCAGGACCGCCGAGAGCGAGTTGCCGCCCCTGTGGACCGAGACCTACCCGACGGCTGTGCTGGTCGCCGGCGGCCGCGTGTGGCCCGACGACTGGCACGGGCTCGGGGGGCTCGCCGCGGAACTGATCGTCGAGGTCCGGGGCACGGACCGGGCCGCCTGCGACGGGGTCATCAGGGTCGCCGAGAAGTTCACCGGGAACCCGACGTGGGGGTACTTCTCCGGCACCGGCACCCCGCCCGCCCGCGAGGACTCGCCCCTCGTCCGCGTGGTGCGGGCCGCCCAGTTCGATCGCGACGGGTGGCGGCTCGACGACTGGAGCCGGACCGCCGAGGAGGCGGACCTCCGCACCGTGACGGGCCGCACCTACGACCCGGACACCGCCGGCTACGTCGCCCGCCGCGAGGGGTACTGGAAGCGGGCGGACGTGTTCCGCATCCTGATCGACCCGAAGCGGGTGCGGACCTGACCCCGACGGATCTCGCCCGCGCGGGCGAGCGCTCCCCGCCCATTCCTCTGACCAAACAGCGAGTGACAACATGGCCGGCGAACTGACTGCGGGTGCGGGCGGGACGGGCGACGGGCCGGTGAGCGTGGCCCTCACCGCCGACGTCAGCCAGTTCGAGCGGCAACTCGACAAGGCGGGTGCCGCGTTCGGCGAGATGACCAAGCACATGGAGGACCGGATCAGGTCCGCCGCGGACAAGGTCAAGAAGTCGAGCGAGAAGTCGGGCGAGTCCCTGAAGCGGATCGGCGAGGCGGTCGCCGGCGGGTTCGGCGGGGGGCTCGCGGCCGGCGGCGTGATGGGGGCGTTGACCGCGATCGGCGACGTCGGCGGCAAGGCGATCAAGGAACTCGCCGTCGGGCTGCGGATGGTCAACACGGAGGGCCTCGCCATGTCCCGGTGGTCCGCGGACGTGGCGGACAAGTTCGCCCGCATGAACAAGAACCGGGACGACTCGCTCGCGGCCCTCGTCGACCCGGCGGGCCAGAAGGCCGAGCTGGAGAAGCAGATCGCCGAGTTGGAGGCGAAGAGGATGGCCCTCACCACTACGTCGGACGAGGTGGTTCAGAAACTCGACAACGCCAACAGCGTGTTCTCGAAGGACGGCTGGAACTGGTGGGTGACCGGGAAGTTCGACTCCACCGTGGAACAACTTAAGGGCGGGCTGGGGGAGATGAACGCCCAGGCCGCCGAGGTCGCCAAGCGGCTCGGCGACGCCAAGGAGAAGCTGGAGCAACTCGCCGACGCGAGCAAGAACAAGGCATTCGTCGGTGCCCTCAACCGGTTTGGCGCGGACCTCGATACGAAGCTCGCCGGAATGTCGATGAGTCCGTTGGAGCAACAACTTCTGGGCATCCAGAAGCAGTTCAACGCGACCGACAAGCAGATGGAGAAGGTGCTCGACAAGGCCCGCGAGTTCGAGAAGGTGCAGAAGGAGTTCGAAACCAAGATCAAGTTCGACGAGACCCTGAAGCAGCTCAACTTCGAGGCCGCCATCATCGGCTTGGGCGACCGCGACAAGAAGAGGGCGGATTTCCAGCGACAAGGATTCAACGAGGACCAGCTCGATGTACTCATGGGTCAGTGGGACGCGAACGAGGCACGCCAAAAGGCCTACGCCCCCAAGCTGCCCGTGCCGCGGGCGGAGGTCGCCCTCGCGGGCAGTCGGGAGGCGGCCGCCACGATCATCGCCAACACGGGCCGCGGCGGGATGAACCCGGCGGCCGCCGCCCAGCAGGCCCAGGCGAAGCAGGTCGAGCAGGGGAACATGGTGGTCGGGTTGCTGAAGACGCTCGCCGACCAGGGGACGAAGGCGATCGAGCAACAGAAGGTGTACGAGAAGCTGCTCCGCGAGCAGACGCTGAAGGCCGGCGGGGACGACATGCTGTTCCCGATCGACGGGTGAGTCGGGGGCCGCGACCGGTGGTTAGGGGGGCAGTTCGGATGGGCGTCAACCAGATCAACCTGCGGTTCTTCAAGGCGGACCACGACCCGGCGGCGACGCTCGACCTCGGGCCGTTCGCGAACGTGGGGGCCACCGAGGACGGCCTGTTGTGCGCGTCCGAGCACGACGACGGCACCACCTCGGGCTACGTCGTGGCCCGCTGGGAGGGGAACGGCTGGACCGTCAACGGCGTCGAGGGCGTCCTCTGGCGGTCGATGGTCCTCTACCCGACCGCCTTCGCCGATAGCGCGGACAAGACCTTCGAGGGCTACCGCCCGGAGGCGTTGTAGGACACGGCCCGGGTTCCCGCCCGCGCGGGCGAGCGGCATCGGCCGGGCATGAGCACGTCAACCTCGTGGGTGTCCGAACGCCTGTCCCTTGCCGCGCCGGCCGGCGCGGTCGACCGGGTCCGGGGGATCGTCAGGAACGTCCGCCTCGTGGGGCCGGTGTCGGTGTCGTGGGGCCGGCGATACCCCACGCACGTCCTCGCGGCCGCGGTGTCGAAGTTCGCCGGCGTGCCCTCGAACCTGGACCACAGCTTCGACTACCAGAGGGGCCAGCCGATCCCGGTCCCGCCGGAGAAGGTGTTCGGCCGGATCCTCGAGCCGCGCGTCCACGGCGACGGCCTGCAAGGTGACCTCCACTTCAACGTGGCCCACGGGTTCGCCGCTCCCTTCGCCTGGGCGTGCGAGAACGAGCCGACGGCCTACAGCTTCTCGCCGCTGATGAACGTGCGGTGGCAGCGGGAACGGGACCGCGACGGGTTCTTAGTTGCCGCTGAGATCGTCCAGGTGCTGAGTGTTGACGTGGTGGACAAGGGCGGCACCACAGAGTCCGTGTTCGAGTCGTGGAACCGGCGGGTCGGGGCCGAGATCCCCGCCGTCGTCGCCGAGAGTGCGAGGGCGGCTCAGCTCCGCTCGATCGTGACCGACCTCTGCACCGGATCCGCACCTGCAACCGCTGCTCCCCCGCATCGCGTCAGCCCGGCCGACCTCGTGGCCGCGTTCGAGCCCAGTAGCTGAGGAAGCATCGGCCGCAGACCCATCCTCGACCCGTGAGACCGGTATGCTCGGCGGACTCACCCCCGCGGCCGCGATGAAGCTGAGGGCCCTGCTCAACCAGCGGCCCGCCCGCGCGGGCGGCGGGCCGGGCGGGTGGACACGGCACGTCCAGGTCGTGTGGTGCGGCTCCCTCGCCGGCTCGTCCCCGCGGCCCCACTACAGCGGCTCCCTCCAGAACGTGCCGGGGCTCGACGACGGCGACTGGGAGGACGCGGGCGAGGAGAGCGTCGTGCTCGCCGACCTCGACGGGATCGAGCTGAACCCCGGGCACCCGTACCCCGCGGTCGTCGCGGGCGAGAAGGACGGGGTGCCGCTGTACTGGACCCTGGCGTCGCCGCAGACGACGAAGGGCGACCTCGCCGTCCACGACGGCGACCGGAACGTCCGGCTCCCGGTGGGCGAGGACGGCCAGGTGCTGACGGCGGACGCGGCGGAAGACCTGGGGGTCAAGTGGGCGTCCGTGGCCGACGCGCTCACCGCCGGGTGCCACATCGACATCACCGAGGACGGGGTGGTCAACGTCACCCCGACCGGCCTGGCCGGGACCAATTCGCTCACCGGGCTCGTGACCGGCCCCGGGGCGTGCCCGCCGCTGGCGATCGACACCGAGGTGGACAGCACTACGACCGAGACGCTCCTCGTGGACGCGGACATCACGCTGTACGCGGGCAAGGTCCGGCTCGTCAAAACGAAGGTCACGTACACCAACCACTTCAACGCGCTCGGCGTCCACATCGACCGCACCGCCGGCGAGCCGGTGGCGACGAACAAGGACCTCGACCTGTGCGACCTGGAGGCGTGCTGTGCGGCGGAGGAGTTGACCGCCGAGTGCACGCGGAGCGACGCCGAGACGGACACCGAGACGGCGGTGGACTTCACGGTCACCCCGAGCGGCGGGGTCGGCCCGTACACCTACCTGTGGACCTTCGGGGACGGCGAGACGAGCACGGACCAGAACCCGAGCCACACCTACGAGGAGGCGGGGCCGTACTCGCCGTCGGTGACGGTGACCGACGCCTGCGGGACCGAGGTGACGTGCGGCCCGGGGACGGTGACGGTGGCCGAGCCGGCGGGGTGCGAACCGACGACTCTGGAGTGCGGGGAGTTCACATCCGGGACCAACCCCACCGTCTACCTGAAGAGTGTGACGACGACGTGCCCGTGCTACGACCCGGGCATGCTGGGCGCGATGAACTGGGAAGCGAAGGCGGCATGGTGGATCGGGTCCATCCCGGGCGTCAACTGCCCCGGCCAGTTCAGCTACGCGACGCTCCAGTGCAGCGGGGACTGGATCAGCGTCATCTCGATGGGCAACGGGGGCTCCACGGGCAACGTCGCCGCGACCGAGGTGTGCGAACTGTCCCCCGGCGTGTACCGCTGGACGTTCAACGGGACGCTGGGCGGCGGGTCCGGGGCGTGTGCCACCATCCCGATCACCTGGGTGATCGAAAGCGTTCCCTGATGCGAGGTCACCGTGTCGAAGTTCATCCTCGTCGTCGGGCATGTCCGGTCCGGAACGAGCGCCGTCGCGGGCGTGCTCCGGGCGCTGGGCGTCTTCATGGGGAGGGGGTTCCTCCCGGCCGGCGAGTGGAACCCGGCCGGGGACTGGAGCGACTTGGAGTTCAAGTCGCTCCACCTGGAGGCGACCCACCGTGGCTTCGCCGCCGTGGCCGATCGGTACTCGGCCCTCGTCCAGGAGCGTCGAGAGCACGGCGCGTGGGGCCTGAAGTGCCACGCGCTGCTCTCCGAGAAGGTGTGGCCCGACGCCGTGGCCGCACTGCCCCGGCCCGACCTCGTGATCCGGACCGAGCGGGCGATCGAGGAGAGCGTCGCGTCCCTCGAACTACGCCGGGGCGACCGGGGCGTACTGGGGGATTGCCGGCGTCTCGTCCTGGACACCGCCGCCCAGGCGGACCGCATCGCTCGATCGCTCGGGGCACCCGTCCTCGAAGTGCGGTTCGGCGAGTTGGTACGTGACGCGGCGTCCGGGGTCTCGCGCATCGCCGCCGCGGTCGGCCTCTCCGCCACCGCCTCAGCGGTGACGGCCGTGCGAGCCGACCTCCACCGCGTCACGATCGCCAACAGCGAGGAGCCCGCGTGAGCCGCTCCCCCCACGCCAGCCACCTGAACCCCCGCTGGGGCGTCGACCCGCAGTGGACCGAGCGGGCCGGCGGGCCGGCGGCGTCCGTGGCCCTGTCCGGCGGGCAGGTGGTCATCGACCCGGCCTCCGCACCACCGGCCGCCCACAAGCCCGCCGTGCTCCGCCCGCTGCCGTGCGTTCACCTCGGCCGCGTGGTGAAGCGATCCGGATGCCGGACGTGCCGCCGGGACGACGGCCGCACCTGCGACGCCGGCCGCGGCACCGTCCGCCAGTCGGTCGAGTGCGAGACGTGCCCGGGGTACGAGCCGGACGCCTGAGCCCCGCCCGCGCGGGCGAGAATCCTTGAACCACCTCTGAAGGAATGATCATGTACGACCTCGACGTCTCCGCCGTTGCTGCCGCTCTCGACTCCCCCGGCAAGGTGGCCGCGTTCCTCGTGGACCTGCTCAACGCCCTGAAGCTTGAAGCGGCCGGACGCCAGGCGGTGCTGGCCGCGGTGGGGCCGATCCTCAACGCCCCGGACGACCCGGCCACCTCCGGCATCGGGGCGGCGGTCGCGAGCATGACCAACGACGGTTCGACGGCGGAAGCGAGGCGGTTCGCGGCGTCGGTGGTGAGCGGCTGGGAACGAGGTTGAACCGTTGGCGAAAAGACGATGGTTGCCGCGCGAGTCTAAGTGCAGCCGGGCCGGGCGGTTGACGTGATCCGACGGCCCAAACAGGGCGACCGACGCGCGGGTTGAGTCGTTGCCTACTGAACAACAACCGACGCCGGCGGGGAGCACTCCCCGCCGGCGTCGTGCGTCGTGCGATCACCTCAGTCTAGGTCTTCACATGGGTCGAGCTGCCCCACCGGCACACCAAGAGCTGCGGCGATTTTCTCAAGAGTTTTGCGGGTTGCGGTGTAGGTAGCAGTTTCAATCCGGCTGATATGAGGCTGCGGCAAACCAGCTTTCTCAGCCAGCTGAGTCTGCGTCAGCCCCATCTCTTCACGGAGTTTCCGAATCTTCGCCCCGACGTGACGCGACCAGTTGCTCGCCATCGGGTGGACCGGATGATCTCCCGCGAGGGCGAGCGGATTCGAGGCGACCTGACCCTGGGTCATGATCTCAAGCATCGCCGTCTTGATCTTAACCCGCTCCTCGCGATCGCTCGTTTTTTGCCACTCGTTCATCAGGGCAAAAAGATCGTCTCGGTCGGCCGGGTCCAGTCGGTTGATCCGGTTCATGATGACCGACAATGCGAGAACGAACTGCTGGTCCTCTTCGGGCAGGTTGTCGAGCACCTCATAGGTTTCCTTTGCGGTCACGGCTCTACCCCCCTGCGAATGGTTCACGTTGGTCCCCTGTTGGTCTGTGTCGTGTGTCAATTGCTGGCAAGGTACTTACGCAATCTGTACCGCATCAGTGGCGCGACCCAACCCGGGGTCTTGCCGTCGTTTTTCTTGTTGATCGTGCCGAGAACAACAAGCGTTCTTTTGCCCCGGCAGACAGCGAAAAAAACACGAATGTTGATCTTCCCAAGGATACCTCCCTTGTCGCGAAGTTCAAACAAATCGTTGAACGGCCTCACATCCACCGTCGGGCTATTAGAGGGCTCGTCCTCGGTAGCGAGTTCACGGAATTGCCGTGAAACGTGGTCGTACTGCTCCTCAGTCAGGATGCCCATGGCCTCCCGGTGGGACTGGTCAAGCAGGTCCACATTCCACTTGTAACCCGGTGGCGGCCCCGCGCCTTCTTTGACGCCGACCTTGACTGGTTTCCGTGCGTGGTCGTCGGCCATCCGTAGTTCCTCTTGAGATGAGGTGCGGAACTACGTTGCATAGTATACACCATTATGCAGCATGTCAACTGCATAATCGGTTTAGGCCGCAAGGTCGTTCACTTCCCCTTGCCTCTCTTCTTCGCCGTCGTCCCAGCCCCGCCCGCGCGGGCGGCCGTCTCCCCCGCCCCGGGGAGCGATTCCCCGTCTGCGGGCGGTAGCAGGTCGCAGACGGTCACACCGTAGGCCGCTGCCAGCTTGTAGAGGATGGCTAGGGTCGGCACCCGCTTGTCCGTCTCGAAGCGGGCGATGCTGACGTGATGCACGCCCGACTTCTCCCCGGCGTCCTGTTGCGACAGGCCGGCCGCGTCGCGGGCCGCCTTCAGCTTCGCCGCGAGCCCATCGACCAGTTCTCTGTCTGGCATCAACTGCCCTCCCGCGTGTGAACTCGCCCCACATCAGTATAGCCAACTGGCAAGAATTTTCCAGATAGCCAGTTGACTAGCAATAGCCAGTTGGCTATAGTTCACCGTGTCGAGACGGTTGGTGCGGTCGGGCCGGAAACACCGAGTGGGGGACGCGAGATGTTCGGAGCACTGATCCAGGTCGTGTGCGGTTTGGCCCTGATCGCCCTCGGCAACGTCGTCGTCGGGAGTGTGGTCCTGGCCGGGGCCGGGCTGACGGCGGCGATGAGCGGCGGCGAGGACGAGTGACGTGAATGACGCGGCCCGGCCGGTGTTACGAGCACCGGCCGGGCCACTTCCCAACCCCTGAAGTTACCAGGAGTCGAGCAATGCAAGTTTACACCGAGCTGCTCCCCCCGACCAAGAGTGCCCCGCGGTCCGGCATCCGCTGGACGCCGGTCGGCCCCGGGACCGGGCTCCTCATCATCGAGAAGCCCCGGGTGATGGCGACCTACGCGGTCCGCGAGTTCCAGACCCCGTGGCCCGGCCGGGCGTTCCGGTTCGACTGCCGCGGCGGGCAGACCGACGCCGAGGGGGCGGCCGACGGCTACGACGTCTTCGTCCCGCACCGCGGCACCGAGTGGCGGTGCGACTGCAAGGGGTTCAGCTACGGCAAGGGCCGGCCTTGTAAGCACGTCGAGGCCGTGCGGGCGATCCTCGCGAACGGCTGGATGGACTCCCCAGTCAACCCGGACGCCGACACCGGCCGCACCGAGGTCGATGACCAGCCCGAGCAGTTCTGAGAACGCCCCCGGCCCCGGCCGCGCGCCCCCGCGGGGGCGCGGGCCCCCCCCCCCCCGCACCCCCCCCCCCCCGAGGGCCCCCCCAGACGCCAGCGGCCCCCCACCCACTGAGGACCGACCATGACGACTGCGACCAGGGCCACGAGGACGGCGGCGAAGAAGCCCGGCCGCACGGCGAACCGGACGGCGACCCGGACGGCGACCCGCACGAACCCGAAGCGGGACGCGGAGGCGCTCCGCGTGAAGCTCGTGCGGCTGTACCGGCTGGCCGAGTGGATCGACGAGGAGTGCCCGGCCGGCTACGCCTCCGACCCGATCCGCCAACTCTTCCTGGACACGGCCTGGGACTACGCGGCCGCCGCCGCAATCACCGACCGCGGCCGCGACTACTGAACCCCGTCGCGCGCCCGCGCGGGCGGACCACTGGTGTACGCATGATACCATCCGGGTGAGGTGCCACATTCGGAGTGGCACCTCGCTCCCGCATCGGCCGACAGTTCCCGCACCCCACCCGAGAGTTCCCCCATGTCGCAGATCGTCCGCCCCAAGCCCCGCCGCGTGACGCTCCCCCTGGAGCGGCTGCTGTTCGACACCGCGTTCCAGGTCCGCGGGGAGCCGTTCAACGAGGAGCACGTCCGCCGGCTCGTCGAGGCCCACGAGGACGGCGAGCGGTTCGAGCCGCTCGAAGTGGCCGAGGTCGCCCGGCCCGGGAGGTCGGCGGCCGACCCGTGGCTGTACGTGATCGACGGGTTCAACCGGGGCGAGGCGTACCGCCGCCGCGGGGTGTCCGGGGTCGAGTGCCTGGTGTTCGCCGGCACCCGCGAGGACGCCGAGCTGTGGGCCCTCTCCAGCAACGCCCGGCACGGGATGCAGCGGACCCCGGACGACTGCCGCCGGGCGTTCGACCGGCTCGTGTCGAACCCAATGCTCCTCGCCCGCGTGATCGAGGCCGGGAAGCGGAACGGCGGAACCGGCCGGGCCATCGCCCGGGCGTGCGGCCTGTCCCACGGCGTCGTGGACAAGTACATCGCTGCGGCCGGGCTGAGGGTGGACCGCATAACCGCCCGGCTCATCCCGGCCGAGGAGCTGTCGCGGGATCAGGTCGCCCGCGTCGAACTGGCCGAGGAGTTGAAGCAGCAGGGGCTGAGCACCACCCAGGCGGCCAAGGAGATCGGCGTGTCCCCGAGCACACTTGCCCGGGACGAAGTTGTTGTGCGGAAGAAGCGGGCGGAGAAGAAGCCGGCGACCGAGGTGCGGGCCGCCGAAGATCCCGTGTTGGCCGGTGCCGAAGCCTCTCTCGCCGAGTTCAAGAGGGCGGTGCGGGCCGCCGGCAGGTGCGTCGAGGATCTGCTCCGGTCGCGGTACGCGGGGCCGGTGCGGGCGGCCCTGAAGGCGGCCGGGTTCCCGACCGAGGTACAGGAGCGGGAGGAGCTGGCCCCGATCGGCGAGAAGGGTCCGCCGAAGACGATCAAGGTCGAGACGTGGCCCGTGCCCGCGGACCTCGCGGCGGCCGCCAGCAGCGTCGAGGCCCAGCTCTACGCGGGGCAGGCCGAGCGGTGAGCGGGCATCAGTTGTAACGGGGATCGTTACGACCGGCCCGGGGAGCGCTCCCCGGGCCGGTTCGTTTGGCCGCTAGCTCAACCGAACCGCGGGGGAGAACACCGCGGTTCGCCGCCCGCGCGGGCGGCGAAAGGGGCGGGTGTGCGGCAGGTTGCGGGACGCAGGAAAACTTGGCATTGCACGTCGAACAGGTAACCGCTATGTCGCGGCCCAGGTGGCAACGGAGGTAACCGAACCGAAGGACCAAGATGGGCCCGACAGAATTGCTGGTGGTGAACGTCTTCCAAGACATCGTGCGGCTGTCGCTGGTGGCCGTCGCCATCGTGTGCGTGAGCCTCGCCTATCTTGTTCTCCGACTGAAGCGGGGCGACGAGAATTCGACAGACCTCACGATGGAGAGAGCCGGGGTCAAGATTCAAGTACTGAAGGTGGGCCCCTTCATCGTGTTCGTGGCTGTGGCCGCCTTTTGCCTGTATCAGGCATGCAACGCCAACTTGTCCCGCCAAACGGCGGCCCAACCGTACGAGATGAGCACGTCCTACCGGCTTGCCACACCCGAGACGTCATCCGCGAGGATCCCGTCGCCGGGCGTACCGGTCCGCCCGGACGACAACCCCGCCGGGAATCAACGAGGGCGTTGATTCCCCCTTGTCCGTGGCCGGGATGCTCGATCGCGCGGTCGGGAGTACCTGCTCACCCGATCTCCGCGGCGACCCGTGCGGCGAGGGCCGCGTCCCGCTCGGCGTACACCTGGGTGACGTCGGCGGACTCGTGACCGAGCACGACCTGGGCCGCCTCCAGCCCGTACCGCTTCCGCACCTCGGTCCCGTGCGTGTGGCGGAGCTGGTTGGGGTGCCAGTGGTGCGCGTCCCGCCACGCCTTCAGTTCCGCCTTCTGGGCCGGGGTCAGCCGCAGCTTCCACTCCTTCCGGGACTCGCCGTCCCGCCGGGCGAGGTGGGCCGGGGGCGGGTAGGCCAGCTCGCACCCGCGGGCGACCGCCACGGCGTACCCGTGCGTCGTGTACCCCTCGCCTGGCGGCCGCAGTGGTTCGGCCTTCCTCTTCAGCTCGTTCCGCCGGAGGTGACTCGCCCAGCGGGGCGTCTTCCGGGCGGCCGCCCGCTCGGCCCGGAGCGACTCGACGGCCGAGCGGGGGCTGAAGTAGTGCGCGTCCGGGTCCGCGGGGGCGAACTCCTTGAGCACCGCCTGGGCCTTCGGGCCGATCGCCACGACGCGGGCCTTGCCCCGGTAGGCGTTCTTGTGGAGGGGCGGGCGGTACAGCCAGACGGGGCCGCTCGCGTCGAGGTCGCGGGGCCGGACCCGCACCACGTCTTGCGGCCGCATCCCGGTGAGGAGCTGCACCTCGATCATCCCGCGGACCGGGGACCGGACGAACGGCAGCGTGGCCGCGACCCGCCCGCGGTCCACGGGGCCGACCGGATCCGGCTCGGGGGCGTTCGTCCGCCCCTTCTGGAGCCCGGGGACCGACCGGAGCGCTTCCCACCGGTCGGCCGGCACCAGTTCGTTCTCGACGGCCCACCGGAACACCCGCTTCACCCGGTTGCACGCCTCGTTCACCGTCGGCCGCGCCCACCCCTTGCGGACCATCGCCTCGCGGACCTGCTTCAGCAGCACCGGCCCGAACAGGCGGGCGTGAACCTCCCCGGCCTCCTCCCGGAGAACCCGGACCGCGTACCGGACGCAGTCCACCTCGGACGTCGGCGACCCGTCCGGGTTGCGGTAGTGCTCGCCCGCGTGCTTCCAGTAGCGGAGGCACAGCTCGTTCACGGTGAGGTCGGCGGGGGCCGCGCGGTCGAGGCGGCCGGCGGCCAGGTCGTCGAGCACGCGGCGGTACTCGACCTTGGATTCGGGAGAGTCGTAGGGGCCGAGGAGGTAGTCCTTGCGGCGGTCACCGAGGTTCACGGTGACGATCGCCTGGCCGGACTGCTTGTGAAAACGGTACGCGGGGACGGGGTTCTTCGGTCGGGGCATGCAACACGCTCCGGGTGTTTTGCGGAAGGTTCCGCAAAACCCTGGGGTCTCGTGCCGCACGCCGGACCACCCGGCGGTAAGCTGAAGTGCTTCGGCTGAAAGGGGATACGTCTCGGAAATTCAGTCGGGCTGACAGGATTCGAACCTGCGACCTCTTGGTCCCGAACCAAGCGCTCTACCAAGCTGAGCTACAGCCCGCGATTCACTTCACGAGTCGTTATCTTAGTCACCTTGACCGAATTGTCAACTCCATCCGTCGAGCCGGCGGGGTGCAAGGTGTAGCCAACTTTTCTGGCGGCAGTGGGATGATTTGGGGAAATGATGTAGCCCTCACCCGAACACGGATGTTCTCTGGGCGTTACGGTCACGATTGAGATCCCCGCGGCCATCGGACCCCTCGTCCGACAACTCCTGGCCCTGCACGAGGAACTCCAGCCTGTCGCGCTGTCCGCGGCCGACGGCACGGTTCTGGACGCTCGCGAAGCTACCGTCTTACCCAAGGGCGAGACGCGACCAAAAACCTGTTGGCCGACGCGTGGGATCGACGCATCGAGGCCGACGAAAAAGGGTCACCGATCCGCACCGGCTACTGCGGACGAGCCAAGGAGAACCGCGGGCCGTCGTCCCGCCGGGTCGTGACGACCCTTGGCGTTCGGAGGGCGGGGCGCCGGTACTGGCGGTGCCGGTGCGGGGCCGAGGGCTCGTACACGGCCGGTGCGGTGATCGGTCTGACCCACCGGTTTGCACCAACGTTCGGCAGCACTGCCGCCGGCCGCCAACGTGTCGTTCGCCAACGCCGGCGGCTGACCCTGGCCCCCGGCTCGCGCCCGGGTCTACCTTGACGCCCCCTGCGGTGGTGGTATACACCCCGGTTCTTGTACCAGCCGCACGCTCGGGGGGACGCATGGACGCGCCCGTTTCAGTTCCATCCGGTCGCCACGCCCGCCCCGGTCGCAGCGGGTTCGCCGTCCGGACCGTGGCCGCCGCCGTGCCCCTCTTCATCGGGCTCGCCGCGTACGCCGCCCAGCCCGCGCCCAAGGGTGCCGTCATCCCCGCCGCCAGCCTGTCCAAGGCGTCGCCGCTGCTGCCGCTGGGCGACGGCACCCGCGACCCCCTGAACCCCGAGTGGTCCACCGACCCGAACGACCCGTTCCCGATGCCGCCCGAACTGGCCGGCGTCGAGCTGATGAAGCAGACCGCCGAACAGGCCCAGGCCAAGTCCGGGCTGTGCGTGACCTGCCACCAGAACACCGGCGACCCGCACTGCAAGCCCACCCTCCGCATCGGGTGCACCGACTGCCACGGCGGCGACCCGTGCGCGGCCACCAAGGAGAAGGCGCACGTCGCCTCCCGCAACCCGCACCTGTGGCCCGCGTCCGCCAACCCGGTCCGCGCGTACACGCTGCTGAACAACGAGTCCCCGGCCTTCATCCGGTTCGTCAACCCGGGCGACTTCCGCGTCGCGCACATCGGCTGCGGGACCGCCGGGTGCCACCCCAAGGAGGTGCAGACGAACCGCAAGCAGATCATGTCCACCGGGTGCATGCTGTGGGGCTCGGCCGCGTACAACAACGGCACCCTGCCGGTCAAGCGGCCCGTGCTCGGCGAGGCGTACGGCATGAAGGGGGCCGGGCTCCGGCTCAAGACGTTCCCGCCGCCCACCCAGGAGGAGCAGGACCGGCACGGCGTGCTCGTCCAGCTCGACCCGCTCCCGCGGTTCGAGATGAGCCAGCCCGGCAACGTGCTCCGCATCTTCGAGCCCGGGGGCCGGTTCCTGCCCGAGATCGGCATCCCCGAGCGGACCGAGGAGCCCGGCCGCCCGCGGACCCGGCTCAGCGTCCGCGGGCTCGGCACCAGCAACCGGACCGACCCGGTCCTCGTCAGTGCCAACAAGACCCGCCTGTTCGACCCGACCCTCAACATGATGGGCACCAACGACCACCCCGGCGACTACCGCCAGAGCGGGTGCACCGCGTGCCACGTCGTGTACGCCAACGACCGGTCCCGGGTGCACTCCGGGCCGTACGCGCAGTACGGCAACCGCGGCACCAGCTTCACCAAGGACCCGACCATCCCGACCAATGAGAGCGGGCACCCGATCGAGCACAAGTTCACCAACGCGATCCCGACCAGCCAGTGCATGGTGTGCCACGTCCACCCGGGCACCACGGTCATGAACAGCTACATCGGGTACATGTGGTACGACGAGGAGACCGAGGCCCGGCACATCTACCCGGCCAAGCAGAAGAACCCCACGGCCGAGGAGCTGGTCCGGTCGCTGGCGCTCAACCCGAACGAGTCCGCGGCCCGCAGCAACCTGTCCGACCAGGCGTTCCTCAACGACCTGTCGCTGCTCAACCCGAAGTTGTCCAAGATCCAGTTCGGCGACTTCCACAGCCACGGGTGGGCGTTCCGGGCCGTGTTCAAGAAGGACCTGAAGGGGAACTTCATCGACCACACGGGCGGCCCGGTCGGCCCGCCCGACCCGACCAAGCTCGCCGCCGGCATGGAGTGGCCGAACGTGGCCCGCACGTTCCACGAGAAGACCCGCCAGTTCGACGACCCGGCGACCGGCCCGAAGGCGGCCCGCGAGGCCGAGACCAAGCTCGACGGGTGCCGGTCCGGCGCGCCGGTCCACCTCCTCGACATCCACATGGAAAAGGGGATGCACTGCGTCGACTGCCACTTCTCGCAGGACATGCACGGCAACAACCGGCTCCACATGGAGGTCCGGGCGGCCACCGAGATCCAGTGCATCGACTGCCACGGCACGGTCGAGAAGACCGCCACGCTCCGCACGTCCGGCCCCGCGTCGTACACGTCGGCCCCGGACGGCCAGGGCCGGAACCTGCTGGCCATGAAGACCCCGTTCGGCACCCCGCGGTTCGAGGTCCAGGACCTGCCCGACGGCCGCAAGCGGTACTTCCAGAACTCGTCCGTCGAGAAGGGGCTCCGGTGGGAGCTGGTGCAGACCCGCGACACGATCACCAAGGGCCACGCCCGGTACAACGAGAAGTCGGCCCTGGCCAAGACGGTGCGGTTCGAGGGCGACAAGATGGTCTGGGGCGACCTGCCCGAGGGCGGGGAGAAGTGCACCGCCCACCGCAACGACAACATGACTTGCATCTCGTGCCACTCGGCGTGGAACCCGAGCTGCTTCGGGTGCCACCTGCCCCAGCGGGCGAACCTCAAGATGCCCATGCTCCACGCCGACGGCGACGTGCAGCGGAACTTCACCGCGTACAACTTCCAGACCCTCCGCGACGACGTCTTCATGCTCGCCCGGGACGGCGACGCGACCAAGAACAAGGTGAACCCGGCCCGGTCCAGTTGCGCGATCCACGTGACCAGCAACAACGGGAACCGCGAGACCATCTACCCGCAGCAGCAGACCATCTCGGCCGACGGGTACGGGGGCATCGCGTTCAGCACGAACGTGCCGCACACGGTCCGCGGCCGCGGGGTCCGGGAGACCAAGCAGTGCTCCGACTGCCACGTCTCCAAGGAGAACAACAACAACGCCTGGATGAGCCAGTTGCTCATGCACGGGACCGGGTTCGTGAACTTCATGGGCAAGTTCGCGTGGGCCGCGGCCGGCGAGGAGGGGCTGTTCGCGGTCGTCGTCACCGAGACCACCGAGCCCCAGGCCGTGTTCGGCAGCGACCTGCACCGGTGGGCGTACCCGGACGAGTTCAAGAAGCACGTCGAGCGGGGCGGGCTCCTCAAGGACGCGCACGAGCACCCCGGGCGGGACGTCCTCACCGGCGTCACCAAGCCGTTCAAGAAGTCCGAGGTGCTCATGGTGCAGAACCGCGGCGAGTACCTGTACGCCGCGTGCGGCGACGCCGGGGTCCGCGTGTTCGACATCGCGTTCATCGACCACAAGGGGTTCGCCGAGCGGATCACCACCGCCCCGGTGTCCCCGGTCGGCCAGAAGTTCTACCTCCCGACCCGGTACGCCACGTACGTCGCGGCCCCGACCACGGTCGCCGTGGACCCGACCCGCAAGCAGAACCCGGCGAACCGGGAGCAGCCGATCCACCCGCTGTTCGGCTACCTGTACGTCTGCGACAAGTACGAGGGGCTGATCCTCACCGGGGCCGCCACGCTCCTCGACGGCAACCCGGTGAACAACTTCCTCCGCCGCGAGGTGACGTTCAACCCGGACGGCATCCTATGCGGGGCCAGGCACGCCCTGGTCGTCGGCCACTACATCTACATCTCGTGCGACGCCGGGCTCGTCGTCGTCGACATCGACGAGCCGCTGAAGCCGAAGATCACCGCGGTGGTCGGCGAGAAGGCGATCAAGGGCGCGAAGATGGTCGCCACGCAGTTCCGCTACGCCTACGTGTGCGACGAGGAGGGGGTGAAGGTGCTCGACATCACCGACCTCGCCAAGCCGGTGCCGAAGTCCGTGCTCCGCCTGCCCGAGGCGCACTCGGTCTACATGGCCCGGACCCACGCCTACGTCGCCGGCGGGTCGAAGGGGCTCGTTATCCTCGACATCACCAGGCCCGAGGAGCCGAAGCTCGACCAGGTGTTCAACGCCGGCGGGCACCTGTGCGACGTCCGCGACGTGAAGCTCGGCATCACCTACAACTCGCTGATCGCGTACGTCGCCGACGGCAAGAACGGGATGCGGCTCGTCCAGCTCATCTCGCCCGAGACCCCCGGGTTCGAGGGGTTCAGCCCGCGGCCCACCCCGCGGCTGATCGCGACCTACCGGCCCCCGCACGGCGGGGAGATCCTGTCCATCTCCCGCGGCATCGACCGGGACCGGGCGGTGGACGAGAGCGGGAACCAAATCGGCGTGTTCGGACGCGTCGGGGCCCGCCCGCTCAACGGCGAGGAGCAGCGGAAGATGTACCTGCGCAGCGGGCTCCCGTGGTTCGTCTCCGACGACCCGAAGGACCCGGGGTACGTCTACGAGGAGCGCCGCAAGAAGTAGTCCCGAACCGTAGCCCCGGTCGCGTGCCTGCTGCGCGACCGGGGCCACATTCGCATGATTCTTCTTGTTTCCGGCCGACCTGCACACCCCTCCTCCGGAACCATCCCATTCAACCGGAAGGAATATTGTTTGAGTGATCTCGGTTTGCCACAAGCTGATAATCCGGAGTGCCTTGCAATCGTTGTTGTCAGTGCGGAGGCGGAATTGTGGCTCCGGAATCACCGTAAACTACGCAGATATCCCAACTTCACAGTCCGGTACCAAATTCTGATCTACTCGCCAGTTGCGTAGGCTCGTGCGGCCCGGTTACATAGCCTGTCTCCGGACCACTTCCGGAACCATCCGGTCCCGTCGCATACTCCCCCGGAACTCGACCGATGGAGCAGACCGCTCAGGAGCGCATCGACTCGGTCGAGTGGTACCACGAGTTCGACTTCGGCAACGGGCTGCGGGCGGTTCCGCGGACGCCGCCCGACGCGGGGCACCGCCGCATCTGGGCGTTCATCGAGGGGCACCTGAGCCGCACCGACTTCCGCGGCAAGAGCGTCCTCGACATCGGGTGCTGGGACGGGCACTGGAGCTTCTTGGCCGAGCGCCGCGGGGCGACGCGGGTGCTCGCGACCGACGACGTCTCGCAGAACTGGGCCGCGGGTAAGGGGATTCACGTTGCGAAGGAGCTGCTCCGCTCCGCGGTCGAGATCCGGCAGAACGTCTCGGCGTACGACCTCGCTTCGCTGAACGAGCAGTTCGACGTGATCCTGTTCCTCGGGGTCTGGTACCACCTGTTCGACCCGTTCTACGCGCTCGCACAGATCCGCCACTGCTGCCACGCGAACACGGTCGTCCTGATGGAAGGGTCGGTCGCCACCGAACTCGGCCGGCAGGAGGCGCTGTTCAACTTCGCGGACCACAACTGCGAGTTCCTCCCCGAGCCCGACGCCTTCCGGCAACTTCTTCGGGGCACGTACTTCACCGAAACCGAGAGCGCGTTCCTCGACCCGCCGGACCAGCCCGGGCGCCTCGGGTGGCGGTGGCGGCTGAAGATGTGCCGGGAGGTGCTGCGGGGCTCGCGGGCCGGAATTCGCACGCTCCAGACGCCGCGGCTCCGCACCGACAACCGCCGCATGTTCCTGAAGTGCGCACCGTTCGCCGGGCGGAACGAGTTGCACGCCTACCGCCCGCCGTTCGGCCTGGCCGCCTATGATGAGCGGTTCGGGTGCATAGCCCAGGAGACCCAGGGTTTACACCCTGGGCTACGGACTGCCGCCCCCTTCGGGGGCTGAATGCTTTCAGTCCCGAAGGGACGACAGTTCGTAGCCCAGGGTGTAAACCCTGGGTCCGTGGGGCTCCGCACTGCCGCCCCCTTCGGGGGCTCAGTGCCTTGAGTCCCGGAGGGACGACCGAGCGTAGCCCAGGGTGCGAACCCCGGGTCCGTGGGTCTACTTTGGAGACGCCGTGAGCACGCCATCGATTGCCGACATGCGCAAGGAGTACGCCGCCGGGGGGCTCTCGGAGGGGGACGCGGGGACCGACCCGTTCGCGCTGTTCCACCAGTGGTTCGCGCAGGCGGTCGCCGCGAGCCTGCACGAGCCGAACGCCTTCGTGCTCGCGACCAGTACGCCCGACGGGTTCCCGTCGGCCCGGCTCGTGCTGCTGAAGGCGCTCGACGACCGCGGGTTCACGTTCTTCACGAACTACGACAGCCGCAAGGGGCACGAACTCGACGCGAACCCGCGGGCGGCGCTCGTGTTCCCGTGGCACGCGCTCGAACGCCAGGTGCGAGTGGAGGGGACCGTGGAGCGGGTGACCGCGGCCGAGTCGGACGACTACTTCGCGAACCGGCCGCTCGGGAGCAGGTTAGGCGCGTGGGCGTCGGCGCAGAGTGCGGTCATCCCCGGCCGCGAGTTCCTCGAACAGCGCCACGCGGAGCTAGTCGCTCGGTACCCGTACGGCGCGGTGCCGCGGCCGCCGAACTGGGGCGGGTACCGCGTGGTGCCGCGGGTGTTCGAGTTTTGGCAGGGCCGCCCGAGCCGGCTGCACGACCGCGTCCGGTTCACCCTCGCGCCACCGGCGACCTGGGTGCGGGACCGCCTGTCGCCGTGACTGCCGCTGCGGCTGGTGGGCGACGCCCGGCGACTTCTTGAGAACCATCACGGTCGCGATGATCCCGCCGACGACGAGCGCGATGAGTGCGACTAGGGTGAGGATCTTCGCCCAACTGTACGGCCGCTCCCCGGACACCTTGCCCGAGCTGCCGTTCACGAGGATCTGGAACAGCTTCTCGTGGTAGCGGTAGTTCGCGACCCACACCGGCAGCAGGCAGTGCTTGAACGTGACGCCGAGGTACTGTGTCGACTTGTCGATGATCCGCTGGTGGTCGCCGCCGATGTCGCGGCGGATGAGCTGGTCGATGGTCGGCTCCATCATCTCCTTGGCGACGCCGAGCCCCTCGGTGAGGTCCACCGCGTACCGCTCGGTCTTGAGCCCGGCGAGGAACTCGGCCCGGAACGGCTCGAGCGCGCCGAGTTCCCACGGCTCCATGCCGCGGACGAGGTGCGCGGGGACGCTCTTCGACCCGCACACCAGCACGTCGTCGAAGAAGTGCTGCACCTCGCCCGAGACCGGGTACCACAGGGTGCGGACAACGGTGCGGGTCTTGGTGACGTTGTTCCCCTGCGCGTCCCGCTCGGTGTACGTCTCGGTCTCGGTGTAGTCGTCGCCCCGCATGCCGGAGTACCCGGTGTACGTCATCGCGTCGTAGGTCCAGTACGGGACGTAGACGCCGGCGAGTTGGCCGAGGTTGGCGACATTCTTTAACTCGTTGGGCGCGAACCACAGCCCCTTGAGCCAGGCGTCGAACGCCTCGCGGGCGGCGCGCAGGTCCACGCCGAACGGCACGAGCGACTCCGGCGGGATCATCCCGGCGGCCGCCTCGGGCTTGTTCTCCAGGTGGGTGCTACAGAACGGGCACTTCTCGGTGACGACCTTGTCTTCGAGCAGCACCATCGCGCCGCACCCGGAGCAGCGGACCTGCGACGACCGGCCCTCGATGGGCGCGCCGCTCGCGCGCTTCGCGGCGTACTCGTCGAAGTCGCGCTCGACGACGGCGTCGGTCTCGCCGGGGGCTGCGAGGGTGCTCTCGTGGCCGCAGTACGGGCACTTGAGCGAGCGGGTCCGCGGGTCGAACTCGACCTTCGCCCCGCACTTCAGGCACGGGAACAGCTTCCCGGCGGGCGGGGCCTTCGAGAGCGACGGCTCGCGCGTCTCCGCGGGCGCGTTCGGAGTCGGCAGGGGGGGCGGGGCGTCCATGAGCAAATCCGAAATTCGAAGTACGAAATTCGAAACGAAGACCGGGCGCTAACCGACGCGGGTCAGCTTGGGACTGCTGCAATGTTCGGATTTCGTGCTTCGAATTTCGGATTTAGCCAGGGAGCGGCGGCGGCACGTCGGCGAACAGCGCGTTGAGTTCCGGCACCGTCTGGGCGGCGACCCACCCGGCCATGCCCGTCTTCCACACGAGCGTCGCGCGCGTGACCTTCCCGTTGCGGACGTGCTGCGTCAGCGCCGCCAGGTCAAACGGGCCGGACGCGACGCCGTCGATCGAGGCGTGGAACGCGACCGCCGTGGGCAGCGGGGGCGGGCCGGCGGCGGCCGCTGGGGAGGTGGTGTTGGCGGGGGTGACGACGCCGGGGGCCGAACCCGCGCCCGCGAACGCGCCGCCCATCGCGTTGCCGATCGCGACCCCCGCCCCGAGGTTCGCGCCGAGCCCCGCGAGCCCGCCGGGGTTCTGCGCCGCGTCGCGGATCGCGTCGGCCGTCTGGAGCTTGGCGTACTGGTCGAGGTTGCCCAGCACCGACATCTGCGACCGCTTGTCGAGCGCCGCTTCGACCTCGGGCGGGAGCGAGATGTTCTCGACGAAGAACTGCGTGAGCGCCACGCCCATCTTCGCCAGTTCGGGCGCGACGCGCTCCCTGGCGAGGTTGCTGACCTTCTCGTAGTTCCCGGCGAGGTCGAGCATCGGGATCTTCGCGCCGCCGAGCGCGTCGATGAACCGCGACACGATGACGTTGCGGAACTGGGCGGAGATCTCGTACAGCTCGAACGACGGGTCGGTGGCGACGAGTTCCTTCAGGAACGTGGCCGGGTCGGTGATCTTGAAGGCGTAGCTGCCGAACGCCCGCAGCCGCACCGGGCCGAACTCCGGGTCGCGGTACATCACCGGGTTCTGGGTGCCCCACTTCTGGTCGGTCCACTGGCGGGTGGCGATGAAGTAGACCTCGCACTTGAACGGCGACTCGAACCCGTACTTCCACCCGAGGATGGTGGACAGGATCGGCATGTTCTTGGTGTCGAGCGTGTACATGCCCGGCAGCTTGACGTCGGCGAGTTGCCCCTCCTTGACGAACCCGGCCGCCTGCCCCTCGCGGACGATCAACTTCGCCCCGTTCTTAATCTCGTTCTTGTGGCGGGTGAACCGGTGCGCCAGGATCTCGTTCTGGCTGGGCTCGGTCCACTCGATGATGTCGATGAACTGTCCGCCGATCCAACTGCCGAGTCCCATGGTTCGCCCTACGTGGAGGATGCGGTCGCCAAACCCAGAAGCTAACCGCTCCGAAGGTGTTCGTCCACGGCCCGCGAAGATTTCACACGGCCCGCGGGGATGGGGCCGCCCGCGGGCCTCGTGTCTTTAGAGCCACGGGGCTTGCCCCCGTGGTCTTCTGCGGTCCCAGGCACCACGGGGACAAGCCCCGTGGCTCGAAAGCATCACACCTTCCCGAGCACGAGATCGACGACCCAGCACCCGCGGACGTGCGGCCCCGAACCACGGCAGTGGTTCAGGATCTCCTCGCTGTCGCACCCCGCGTCTTGGAGAGCGTCGGCCAGTATCGGCATCGCGGAGAAGTCGCGCGACTCGTACATCTCACGTGCCAGGGCAACTGCGGTGGAGGTCCGCCAGTCGGGGGCGAACGCGACGGGGCGGAACGGATTGCCGAAGATGTCACGATACAGGGCTGTGTAGCGGGGGGTCGGAACCGTGCCGACGCTGGCACGAATTGACTGCCGTTCCACCTCGTGAAGGGAGAGTAGTTGCTCGACCGCGGACACAACCCAGACCGCCTCTGCTTGCTCCTCGCACACTCCGCGGGCGGCCATTCGTTCAAGGTGCGCTGGATAGTGCCAGTCAGTTACTGTGCGACGGGCCTCCTCCAGTTCCGCTCGGTTCGCTTCACCCTCCGCGTACCGCGAGGCAACCTCGATCGCCAGTCGGCTCACGGGGTCCGCGATCAACGGCCACGCGTGCCAGCAACAAGCCGTCGCGAACATCCGCACCTGCCGGTCACTGGCCTGGCCCGCCGTCCACCTGAGCAGCAGTACGGGGTCGGTCGCCGCCATCCACTCCCGCTCGGTCACGGCACGCTCCCGTCACACCCAGAGTTGCAGGACGCGGAGAACGGTCTCGTGCCACACGTCGAGGGCGTCCTCGCCCTCCAGTGCCGCGACCACGCCGTCGCCGGTGCCGACCTCGGGCCGGGGGCCGTCGACCACGACCTCGGTGACGACCACGTTGTCGAGGTCCATCTCGAACGGCTCGGTCGCGGCCGCCAGGCAGTGGACCTGCGACAGCCGCGACAGCCGGTTCAGGTGCGTGACCGCCGCGTCGCGGTCCGGGAGCCACGCGACCAGCCCGTCGCCGCGCTCGATCGGCTCGCGGAGCAGCAGTTCCATCAGCGTCGCTTCTTCCGAAAGGGGCCGCTTGCCGCTCGGGTCCTGGACGAACAGCACCTCGAACCGGATCGCGTCGGTGCTCAGCCAGTCCGACAGGCGGCGGAACAGCGCCAGGACGGACGACATCAGCATCACGATCCGCTGGTGCGGCAGCTCCGGGTCCTTGAACCGGGCGGTGACGAGGTCCGGGAACAGCACGACGACGAACGCCCGGCGGCGGCGGAGGAACTGGTTCTCGTCGCGGGAGTAGTAGAACAGTTCGTCGCGGACGAACTTCACGTCGAACAGGTCCGGGCTCTCGGTCTCCATGTACGCGAGCTGCGAGTGCAGCAGGCTCTCGATCGACCCGCGGTTGGAGATCGACGTGTACCCGCCCACGGGGTACTGGTCCTCGTCGAGCACCCGCGTCGGCACCTCCTTGCGGCCCACGAGCGGCTTCACCGGCCGGCCCGGGAGCCGCGCCTCGATCCGGGCGGTCGTCTGGCGGATCTGCCGCAGCGCGACGTACTGCCCCATGTCGCCCAGGGCCGACTTGTCGTCGAGCGCGTCCACGTCCTCGCGGGCGAGCACGTCGGTGGTGCGGCGCGCGGCGGAGACCAGCTCCTCGTACAGCTTCACCTGCAACTCGGACGGGCCGTCGCGCATGAGCGCGTCCCACCCGGACGACAGTACGTCGTCGGGGTTCGACGTGAGCAGCCCGCGGATGACGGCCGGGGGGAGCAGGACGCCGGGCATGTCGGCCCGCTCGCGGATCTGGTTGATGACGTACCCGACCCCCTTGACCCGGTCCTTCCCCTGGTACTTGCGGAGCGCGTCGCCGGCCCGCTCGAACACCCAATCGGCGTACAGCTTGCCGAGGACGTGGTCCTCGTAGGTGCGGGCCAGGGCCGGGGGCCACCCGGGGACGTGGAGCGGGTCCTTCATCCGGTACTCGGCGTCGGCCCCGAACGCGATGTGCCCGACGTCGGCGACGAACCCGGCCGGCGGGAGCGGGTGCCCGCTCGACGCGATCTCCATCGCCCACTCCAGGGCCGGGCGGACGGTCGCGCTCGTCGGCCGCACGGCCCGCTGGAGCCACAGCCCCTCGAGGACGTACCGCTTCGCCGTGTCCAGGTCGCGGAGTTCGTGCGCTTCCATCGTGCCGCCTTTGCGTTCCCCAGGTTCACCAGGTTGTTTATACCCGCCAGCCGGCCCGGAACCAAAGTGGGTATGTCCCGACGCTACAACCCGACCCTGCGGTAAAGTCGGCACATCCGGAGTGCCGATAGAAGGGGACGAGACGGGGTTTCGTTCGGTTCACGGCCGCCGGCGGGAACGCGCGGGGCCGGGCGAGGGGCGCATGACGATCCACACCCGACGACTCTGCGGCGTGTTGCTGTTGGCGGCGGCCACGGGCGGGCCGGCCGCGGCCCAACCCGGGGGCACCCTGTACCCGCCGCCGCCGGGCGGCGACCCGGCCCCGACCGGCGGGGCGGGCGCCGTGCAGCGGGTCGCCGCGCCGGTCCGGCTCGCGTCCGAGCAGGCCGCGGACCCCGTGGGCACGCTCACCGGGCAACCGGCCCAGCCGCCCACACCGCCCACCCTGCCCCCCGGGGCGTACGCGAGCCCGTACTACACCGACGGCCCCGGCGCGCTGGGGCCGCTGGGCCGCAACGGCCGCATCGGGTACGACCTGTACTCGTACACCGGCCCGACGTTCGCGTTCGGCGAGGGCCGGTTCGCCCGCCAGCTCCAGACCGGGTGGATGACCGGCGGCGGCGGCCGGAGCCTGTTCTTCAACCCGGCCCACGACGCGGCCTGGGCGCTCGACCTGGGCCTGAGCTACCAGTTCAACCGCGGGTCGGTCGGGCACTACACCGAACTGGAACTCCGCCGGGCCCCCACGGTGATCGGTAACACCACGATCCCGCGGTCGGACATCGTGGCCCCGCTGGCGATCCGCGGCCTGAGCCGGACCAACTTCAACTTCGGCGTCGGCCGCGACTGGTGGTACTGGGGGCCGGGCGTCGTCGGCGCGGAGGGCGGGTGGAACTACCGGTTCGGCACCACCGCCGGCGGCCGGTGGGGCACGGCCCACGTGGACCTCGTTCCGCAGGACGAGGCCGGGCTCGGGAACTACGCGCGGCGGCAGGCCGTGACGCACGGCGTGTTCATCGAGTCGCACGCCACCGTCGAGGTGCCGATGGGGGCGTGGATCCTCTTCGGCGGGCTCCGCACCGAGTGGGGCTACGACTGGACCAACCTCGTGCCCCCGATCAACGGGAACCTGCACAACTTCAACCTCCTCATGACCGCCGGCATCCGGTTCTGAGGAGCAGAGGACCGAACCCCAGAGGACCGACGGTCAGAGGTCGAAGCGGCCCCGGTCTTTCTTCGGGCCCCTGCCCTTCTGACGTTCTGTCCTCTGGTTCTCATCACGACGGGCGGACCGCCGGCACGCCCCGGCGGTCGCCCGGAACCCGACCGCACCCGCCCAACCCGCCCTGCCGCTCCCGTCGGACCGCTTGCCGGCCCGCGATTCCCTTGCGGTCGCCGCCCGCCCCCGGTAGGCTCACGTCATCGGCCGAACGCACGTTCCACCCGTACCCGGCAAACGCCCGCCGGCGGTGCGGTGTTGAACCGGTAGACGCCACATCGACACCCACCGGGAACCCCGATGACCCTCCTCCGACTGCTCGCCTGGTCCGCCTTCGCCGCCGTCGTACTCCCCGCGGGGCAGGCGGCCGCCCAGGACGCGGCCAAGCTCCCCCAGTCCCCGCCAGGGACCAGCCTCCTCTCCGAACGGCGCGAGGCCCGCGGCATCCCGCCCGCCGAAATGAAGGTGGCCCAGGCCCAGTTCGCGACCTTTGCCAAGTACTATGCCGACCTGATCTCGCACCCGCTCCTTCACAAGGCCGCCCAGGACCCGAGCCTCAAGCAGGACGCCAGCGGCCGCGAGATCCCGTCCGTGGACACCATCATCAAGGACCTGGGGCGGTTCCTCCTCGAACCGAACCCGGCCGTTCGCACCAGTTCGGACGACCCGCGGCCCAAGGTCCGGGACTGGAACGCCGACTACATCCGCGAACTCGGCGTGGCCTTCGACGCGGCCCTCAAGCCGCTCGTTGATACGCACCCCGAGCGCGTGGTCCGGGTCAACGCGGCCCGCCTCTACGCGGCCGTCTGCACCACCGGGGCGAACGCCCACTGGCCGACGGTCACCGCGTGGGTCGCCAACCCGAACACGCCGACCGAGATCAAGTACTACGCCCTCCAGGCCGCCGCGAACCTGCTCGACGCCTACGACGTGTTCGACTACCGGAGCCGCCGCCACGCCTTCACCGTCGAGCCCCGGTCGGCCGCCAACAAGCAGATCGGCGAGCTGATCGCGGCGCTCCAGGCGTGCGTCACCAACCCGAACGCGCTCGTGCCCCTGACCGACGGGAAGGCCGAGAACGCGACCTCGGAACAGCTCCAGGTCGTCGGGTTCGTCCGCCGCCAGGCGATCAAGGCGCTCGGGCGGTGCCGGTTCGTCACGCTCCCCGGCCCGACCGGCGCCCCCCTCTACCCGGCCCACACGCTGGTCCGCGTGTGCCTGTCCGACCCGACCCTGGTCCCGGCCCCGGTCCCGGCCGACTGCGGCGAGGCGATCATCGGGCTGTGCAACATGGCCCCGGTGAACAACGGCGCCCCGGTGAAGGGGTACAACGGGGACGCGGTCGCCGAGGCCGTCGCCGCGGCGGTCCTCACGTTCGCCAGCCCGCGGGCCTCGAACCCGCTCGACCGGTCGCTCCCGTGGCGCGGCTACGCGATCCGCATGGGCGACGCCTTCCGGAACTGGCGGCCCCTGTTCGACCCGCTGTACGACCCGACGGCCCCGACCAAGTTCGAGGCGCAACTCACTCCGAAGGCGGTCGCCGACGTCATCGCCCAGGTGCAGACGTCGGTCCTCGCGCCGATGGACAAGGCCGGTGCCGGCGGCCTCCCGGACCGCGTGGACATCGAGAAGATGCGGGCGTACCTGAGGCAACTCCAGGCGAACCCGAAGCGGAACAACGAACTGATCACCGGCGTACCCGCCACGGCGCTGCCGAAGTACGAGGTGAAGTAGCCGCCCGGCGCGGAGCGCAATCCGGGCCGCCGGCGCTCGCCGGCGGCCCGGATTGCGCTCGGATTCCCGTTGTGCCACGACGCCCCCTCGCGGAAAATCAACTCAACTCAGATCCCCGGAGGAGCGCCATGCGGCGGTTTCTGTTCGCGGCCGTGCCCGCCCTGTTGGTGCTGGCCGTCGCCACCCCGGTCCACGCCGGGTACCTCATCATCCGCATCGTTCTCGAAGGGAGCGGCGGGGCCGAGCAGCCCGGCGGGGTGCCCGGCGGCCCCGGTCCCGCTCCCGGTGGCGTGCGGCCCCCGTTCGGTGGCGGCGATGGCGGCCCCGGCGGCCGCCCGCCGATCGGGTTCGGCCAGCCCTACGGGATCGGCCAGCCGCCGATCGGCCCCGGTGGGGCGCCCGGCGGGGTTCCCGCGGTCAACGCCGGCCCGATCGACGCGGGCCGGTCGGTCGTCGTGGTCCTCCCCGTCGAGGAGGACCTGACGAAGGCCGCCCCGTTCTACCCCCGGAACGCCAACACCCACTACAACCCGCTCTGGCAGCCGAAGCTGCACACGACGCTGCACGGCGAGAAGATCGTCACGAACCTGTTCACCGACGGCACGATGATCCAGTGGTACACGACGTTCAAGGAGACGCCGGGCCTGCGGAAGACGCACGCCACCGACCTCCGCGAGCGGCACGCGCGGTGGGTCAAGGCCGGGAAGACCGACCTCAAGGCCGCCCTCGCGCTGGTCGTCGAGGCGCTCAGCTCCGGCGCGGCCGGCGACGCACAGACCTACGCGGACGACCTGCTGGCCGCCGCCGACGGGAAGAAGGACGGTGCCCCCCCCGAGGTTGCGGCGTTCCTGAAGGCGTACGCCGCGGTGCAGCCCGGGCTCAAGGCCGGGGCGACCAAGCGGGCCGCGTCCGAGTTCTGGCAGAGCAAGCTCGAGGCCGGGACCGTGACCCCGTCGCCGCACTTCGCGATCCTCTCGTGGGACGCGACCGAGGAGGAGGTGAGCCGCCGCCGGAGCCTGCTCGAGGAGAACTTCAAGGCGTTCTTCCTGTGGCACGCCACCCGGGGCATCGAGCTGAAGGTGCCCGACGCGCCGCTGCTCGTCGCGCTCCCCAAGCAGGGCCGCGACGTGAACGCGCTGGCCCGCGCCCTCGACGCCCCGCCGCGGCTCCTCGCCGACGGGTTCTACTCCGCCGAGTACGGGCTCCTCGTCCTGTCGCCGGAGCGGCTCGACGCGGTCGGCCAGACGTTCGCGGCCCAGGCCCGGGCCACGTACCGCGAGGGCGTGAACCAGAAGGGGCTCCTGGCCGGCCGCGGCCCGGACGTCGACATCACCGGCCAGCGGGGGATGAGGCCCGACGACGTCGCCCGCATGCAGACCGTCGCGCTGGTCGAGCGGGTCGCGGACGAGCAAGCGGCCACCGCCGCGATCAGCCGCGAGGGGACGCTCCAGCTCCTGTACGCGACGAACCAGCTCCCCCAGTTCGTGGCGCTCCCGCAGTGGGTCACCACCGGGGCCGCAAACTTCTTCGCGCGGCCCCGCGACCCGTTCTTCTACGCCGACAAGGACGGCAAGTGGTGGATGAACGTGTCCCCCGCCCCGGGCTACGGCGTGCCGAACTACGTCCTCCAGCGGCAACTGCGGTTCCACTACGCCCCGCTCATCGACTTCCGGAGGGACGCCAAGGAGCAACAGGCCGAGCGCGTCGCGCTGCTGAAGAACGTACTGTCGGACGCCTACTTCCACGGGCTCCGCGACCCGAAGGAGGTCTCCGACCCCGACCCGGTGAAGCAGGACAAGTCGGGCGTCGGCCTGAACTCGGGCGGCGGAACCGGCCAGCCGGGCGGGCAACCGTCCGGCCCGGGCGTGGGCCCCGGTCCCGGGGTGCGGCCGCCGTTCGGCGCGGGCCAACCCCCCATCGCAACGCCCGGCGGGCCGGGCGTCCCCGGCGTGCCGGGGGTGATCGACCCGAACGCCCCCAAGGACGACACGATCGCGCTGCTCCGCAAGAAGCGGGAGGCGCTCACGGAGAAGGGGCAGGCCACCGCGTGGGCGCTGTACTACTACCTCGCCAAGGACCGCCGCGACGAGTTGCAGAAGTTCGTGGGCGAACTCGCGGCGCTGCCCCGCGACCTGCCGCTCGACGGCGACACGGTTCTGAACGCGTTCTGCCGGTCGCTCGGGGTCGCCAACACCCCCGAGGGGCTCGCGAAGTTCACCGACTCCTGGTTCGAGTACATCAAGACGGTCCCGCCGGTCGGGCTCGACATCCCGCTCGTCGAGGCGAAGCCGCCGACGCCGATGAACCCGATGAACCCGATGGGGGTGCCGCCGATGGGCTTCCCGCCGAAGGGGTTCAACCCGAAGGGTGGCGACTGACGGCAAAGTTCGATGCGCCCCCGGGGGAACCGCTTGACGATCCCGTCGGGGGCATTAAGATACCAACGCTACCGAGTGGGCCGAGGTGGCGGAATTGGCAGACGCACTAGATTCAGGTTCTAGCGCTCGCAAGGGCGTGGAGGTTCAAGTCCTCTCCTCGGCACTGCAATCCCCTGGGTTTCCCAGGGGATTGTTCGTTGGTGGGCGCACACTCAGCATGCCAGCTTGTTCACCAAAGTTCACCGCGATTAACCCAATTCCCGTAAGCGGCCCGTAAGGGCCGGCCCCCCAGGACCGAAGCGACCGCTCACTTGCCCCGGCCCTTCCCCTTGGGGCGCGGCGCGTCCGGCAGCGGGGGCAGGCTCTCGGCCGCGGCCGCCATGTCCGCGTCCGTCGACACCGCGTAGTAGTCGAGCGTGGTCTTCAGGTCCTTGTGCCGGGCCATCCGCCGCACGACGTCGATGTCGTTCCCGGAGCGGATCAGGCCCGTCACGTACTTCCGCCGCAGCCCGTGGAACGTGACCCCCTCGCCCAGGCCGGCGCGATTCGCGTCGCGCTTGAGGGTCTGGGTGGCCTTGCGGCCCGCGGCCCAGGTCCCGGGCCACAGCTTCGCCAACGGCTTCCGGCCCGCGAGCCAGGGCCGCACCTCGTCGGCGACGTGCCCGGGGAGCGGCGTCGACTGGACGAGCTTGTCCTTGCCGAGCACGGTCACGACGGGCGGCGCGGCGTCGAGGCGGAAGTGGGCCGGGGTCAGGCGGGCCAGCTCGCTCGCGCGCAGGCCCGTGTACGCGGCCACGAGGTAGAGCACCGCCCGGTCCGCGGCCGGGATCAGCGTGCCGTGCCGGCGGGGGGCGGCCCGGCACGCCCCGAGGAGCCGCACGAACTCGGCGTCGGTCAGCACCCGCTTCGAGCGCCGCCGGTCCCGCGCCTCGGCGTACCGGGCGACCCCCTCGACCGGCGACCGCTCGCCCGCCTTCGCCGCGTACCAGTTGGCGAACGCCTTCACGGTCCGCAGGTACCCGTTGAGCGTGGCCGGCGAGAGCCCGTTGGGGTACTTCGCCGTCCGCTGGTCCCGCAGCCGCCCCAGGAACCGGGTCAGGTCGTCGCCGGACACGTCGGCCCACGTCTCCCACCGGCACCCGGCCCGGACCGCGTCGAGCCGCACCCGGCCGGTGACGCGGTACTCGTTGACGGTGTCCCGGCCGGCCAGGACCTCGCCGTACTCCGCGAACAGCTCGGCGAGCGGCCGGAGCCGGGCGCGGGCCTCGACCGCGTGGTCGGGCAGGCCGTGCCGGGCGCGCGCCGCGGCCTCCTCCTCGCGGGCGAGCGCCGCGGTCGCGAGTCGCTTGTCCCTCCCGACGGTCCTCTGCCGCGTCCGGCCGGCGGCGTCGGTCCACTCGATCGCCCACCGGTCGGCGAGCACCACCACGGCCCGGGGCCGGCCGCGGACCTCGCGGACCTCGCACACCGTCGGCGCCCCGCGGATGGTGAGCGTGACCGACCGCGCGCCGGCGCGGGTCGTGACCTTCGCCCCGGGGGGCACGGCGCGGGTGTAGCTCGGGTTAAAGATCCTGCCCATGTGCGGACTCCTTCCGGGGGGTGCGGGCCATTCTCTTCAGCGGGCCGGGGCGCGTCCACCGGCGGCGAGGTCGCGGACCACGCGGCAGTCGATCCCCAGGAGCTGCGCGAGGTGGTGCGGCGAGTCGTCCCGGTCCGCGTCCGGGCCGAACCACACGACCCCCCGCGAGCGCGCCACGAGGTGCAGGTCGCGGCGGAACACCGCGGCCCGGCCCCACCCCGCGATGTCCGGGTACTCCGGCAGGTACAGGTAGCCGCGGGCCGCCGCGTAGCACTGGACCGCCAGGTCGATCGGCTCCCCTTCCGCGCGGCCGAACACGCACGGCCGGTGCGCCCCGGTCCGCCGGCTGAAGCACTCGTCGAGGAACTCCCACGCGGCGCGGACACCGGGGACCTCGCGGCACCGGGTCGGGTCCGCGTGCGCGAACAGCAGCGACGCGGGGACCGCGTCGGGGCGGCCGGTCGCGAAGACCGCGAACACGGGCCGCCAGTCGGTCGTCGGGCCGTGCATCGGCACTGGGCGGCCCTCACGCGGCGGTCTTCGGGGCCGGCCCATACTCGATCTGGTACGGGCTCTCCCACCGCAGGCTCACCTCCGTGCCGCCCGTGAACGCGACCCGCCAGAGCCCGTCCCACGTCCCGAGCACCCGCCCCCGGACCGCCAGTCGCGACTCGCACTTCCCGCCCGGCAGCGGCCGGTCCACGAACCCCACCGCCCCCCGGACCGCGTGCCGGACGCCGTCGGCGTCGGTGACCGCGGCCGACGTGAGCGACAGCGCCCGGCCCCCCTTCGGGACCGTGGTGAACTCCCCGGCCGCGTCCACGAACGCCCAGAACCAAGTCGGACCTGCCATGATGTGACCCCCGTTGTGATTTCCTGCCCCCGCGCGCCCCGACCGTCCGCCGAATCGGCGCGGCAGGCAAGATTCCGCCGCTCCCGACATCGCGTAACTTCGGACCGCCCGTTCAATATGTACTCGCGTTCACTTAACTAGCAAATACCCGAACCGTGCCTTCCCGCTGTGGGCACGGTTCCAGGAACCCGGTGACCCGTGGGAGAGAGCCACGACGGCGAGCTGAAGGAGGCGCTCGCGGCGGCCGAAATGGTCCTAGGGAAGGTGTGGGGGCAGGTTTCGCGCAGGTCGTCCGCGTCGGTCGACCGGGCCGGCGTGCGGCTCACGGTCACAGTCGCCCCGTTGCCCGGGCTGGCGCGCCCGCCCACCCCGGCCCTGTTCGACAACACCCCCGAGCCGGTGCCGGGCGACCCGCCCGGCGACCCGGACGCCGCGCCCCCGGGGGTCCGGCCCCTCGACTGGCGGGTCGCGATCGCCGTGCGCGACATGCGGGCGGGCGGGGCGGCCAAGGTGTGCCGGAAGCAGATCGTCGCCCACCTGGAGCGGGCGAGCGGCATGGCGGAGAGCACCAACAGCGTCGCCCACGCCCTCACGCGGCTCGTGGCGGCCGGCCACCTGGTCCAGGTGTCGCGGGCCGGCGGGTACGCGCCGTCGCCCAAATCGTGCCTCACGCGCAAGGCACAATCTTCGCCTCCCTCGGCTGCGTAAACAGGTGTATAGTTACCACCGGCGCGACCGGCACAAGAGCCGGCGGCCGGGGGCTTCGCTCATGTCCGATCCCATCCGACAGCTCCAGGTCAGCGCCCAGAACGCCGCGCGGCACCTGACCGGCGCCCAAGCCGACCGCGTGGTGGTGTTCGACCTCGCCGGCCGGAAGCTGCTCGACATGGCGGTGCCCGTCACCTCCGTCGCGGCCGGCGGCGGCGGGGGCGAGGAGCCGGAGGCGGCCGAGGCGGGATGGTCCGAGCGGAAGGGGAGGGTCTACTTCGACGGGACGCTGGTGCCCCTGTCGGGGCGGAAGCTCGACCTATTGAAGGTGCTGATCCGCGAGGACGTTGCCGACGTGGACCAGCTGCGCCCGGCGTGGAAGGGCAGCGTGGTTGAGGTGAAGACGATCCAGTGGACCGTCGGCGAACTGAAGAAGTCGCTGAAGGAACTGTTCGGTGACTTCCCGGGCGACATCATCGTCCCGACCGGGTCCGGGTACTCGCTCCAACTCCGGTAGCCGGCCGGCCCGACCCAAACGCGCGGCCCCAGGAATTCCCTGGGGCCGCTTTCGTTGCATGGCCCGGCCCGGTCGAGAGCCAGACGGGAGCCAAACGAACCAGCCAAAGACCAGACCGCTTCTGGCCGAGAACCGGACGCAACCCGGAGGGCTGGCCGGCATACTTCCACACGTCGAGGCCGAGAAGGTCACGGGGTCGGAGGCTGGGGGAGCGGTTCGCCCGCCTCCGCGTAGTACGCCTCGGCGGCCTTGAGGAACGCGGCGGCGGCGACCGGGTCCAGGAAGCGGGAGGCGGGGTCGGACTTGATGAGCAGGTACATCTGCCGCAGGTAGGCCTCGGCAGCGTTCAGCAATTCCGTTCCGTAGTGCTTCGTCCGCCGCGCGTCCGTGAGGTACTCGAAGGCCGCCTTGAAGGTGACCGGAGCGCGGCACGTCATCGTGTCGGTCTCGACCTTCGCGCGGGGCCGGCCGGGGCCGCGCTTGCCTGGAGACGCACCAGAGTTTTTGGGAGCTTTTGCCACAGCAGAGGGCACGATACGTTCTCCCACGGCTTACGAAAACCATTACTGTTGGTTCGCGCTGGAATTGTAACCATTAACGGTATTCGTCACCAGAAAAATTACTTCAGTTGTTGTTGACAACAATTAATTGCGAAGGTACTGTCCCTCCACACGACACGCAACCGCCCAGCGAGACGACCCGTGAAGCCCCTCCCCACGATCGCCGAAACCGAGACCCCGAGGGGGATCGCAACGGCGCCCGAGGTCGACCGGCTCCTGGCAGTCGGCTCGCCGGTGGCGATCGGCGTGAGCGGCGGCAAGGACTCGTCCGCTGTCGCCCTGGCCACCGTCGCCCACCTGGACCGAATCGGCCACGCCGGACCGCGGACCCTCGTCCACGCGGACCTCGGAGCCACGGAGTGGGCCGATTCGCTCCCGACGTGCCGGCGGCTCGCGGACCGCCTCGGGCTGGAACTGCTCGTCGTGCGGCGCAGGCAGGGGGACATGATGGACAGGTGGGAGCAGCGGTGGCGGGACAACGTTGCCCGGTGGGAGGCGCTCTCCTGCGTGAAGTTGATCCTGCCCTGGTCGACCCCGGCCATGCGGTTCTGCACGGCCGAGTTGAAGGTGGATCAGATCACACGGGCCCTTTGCAAGCGGTACTCCGGGTGCCACATCTTGAACGTGACCGGCATCCGCCGGGCCGAGTCCACCGAGCGGGCGAAGGCCCCGGTAGCGAAAGCCCAGCCGAAGCTCACCAGCGTCACCCACGGGACGGCGGGCACGGACTGGCACCCGATCATCGACTGGTCCACTCCGGACGTGTTCGCCTACGCCGCGGAGCAAAACTTCCCGCTCCACGAAGCGTACACGAGGTTCGGGGCGTCCCGGGTGTCGTGCGTCTGGTGCATCCTGGCGACCGTCGCCGACCACAAGGCGGGCGCCAGGGACGAACGAAACCTCGCACTCGCCCGGCGGATGGCCGACCTGGAGACTCGCTCGACGTTCGCCTTTCAGGGTTCCCGGTGGCTCGGGGACACACTCGCAGTGCACCTGTCGGACGAGACCCGGGGCCGGCTGGCCGCGGCGAAGGAACGGGCCAAGGTTCGCGAGGGGGCCGAGGCACGCATTCCGAAGCACCTGCTCTACACGAAGAACTGGCCGACGGGGGTGCCGACGCCGCCCGAAGCGGAACTCATCGCCGAGGTCCGCGTGGCGGTCGCCGACGCGGTCGGTCTTGAGCGGACGTTCTGCGAGCCGTCGGCAATCATCGGCCGGTACGAACAACTGCTCCGCGAAAAGCACGCGCGGGACGGCAAGAAGGCCAAGCCGCGGCTCGCTGCCTGACCACACCACAACAGGACCGTTACCCACCCGCACCGCCCCGTCGGCCGTGCGCCTGGGACGGTACGCGCGCAGGAGCCCCAGATGACAATCACCGGCGACTTGAAGCGGCTGCGGGCCGACGTGCGGTACGCGGCGTCCGGAGCGACGCTCGTGCTCGACGAGTGCGGCGGCCTCCCGCCCCGCATCGAGGTGGCGCTCACCGAGGCGGACCTGGAGGCGCTGCTCGAGGGCGTCCGCACCCTCCGGGCAGCGGCCCCGGTCGCCCCGCAAAGGGAGGCTGCCGGCCTCGCGGAACTGGACGGCGTCCCGGGGGCCCTGGTCCCGGCCGCGGCCCCCGGCGGGGAGGGCTGAGCGTGGCCCGCACCGCACCGAGGCTGAAGACGTCGCTGATCCGCCAGCGGGACGCCTGCCGCGCCATGGGCATCTGCCGGGTGACGTTCTGGCGGCACTGGGGGCCGGTGTTCACCGACCCCCGGGACCCGACCGACCGGGGCACGACGTGTCACCGGAACGTGTTCGAGGACGAGCTGGCCGTCGCGGTCGAGGCCGGCGGCGGCGTGTCGGGCCGGGCCAAGGCGGCGGTGATCAATTACCGGGCGTCCGTCGGGAGGAAGTCGTGACGGACGCCGCCCCGGAACCCGGGACCGCAACGCCGCCGGTGGCGTGCCCGTGGTGCCACGGGTCGGGGGTCGAGCCGTTCGAGGACGGCGACGCGGTCGGGTGCCTCGCGTGCGACGGCGGCGGCCTGGTGGCGGCACGGGTGCAGATGGTGACCTCGCACAAGTTCCCCCGCCCCGGGGCCCGCCGGGCGGTGTACGAGCCCGGCCGGTGCCGGCTGACGATCACGCAGGGCCGGACGGTCGAGCGGTACGCGCTCCTCCCCTTCCCCGCGGACGCCGGGTTCGGGTTCGCCTTTGCCGCCCTGAAGGACGGGGAGACCGAGCCGCACACGCTGCGGTGCGGGGGCCGGGACGGGAGCGACTGCTCGTGCGGCGGGACGTCGTTCCTGTCGACCGAGCGGGCCAACGAGCGGGCCTGGAACGAGGGCCGGGACACGCACCCGAGTGCGGGGTGCAAGCACCTCGACGCCGTCGGCCCCCTGGTCGCGGCCGGCTGGTTTGGACCGCCCAAGAGATGAACCGAGTTTGCGCGACGCGGGTCCGTGTGACAGACTTCAACAGGTGAACGCCGGAACACGCCACACGAACCTGAGGAGGCGGCGATGGACACGGAACTGCTGATCCGCCGGGTGACGAACCTCGACCGGGTGCTCCGCGACGCGGCGTCCGCCGGCAGGGACGCGGCCGCGGTGCTGAACCGGCTCGGCGAGTTCACGAGTGCCACGTACGGGGCGGACGGCGAGTACGTGGGCCGGCCGCTGTTCTGCGACCACACGCGGGGTTCCTGGCACCAGATCGCCCACCACTGGCGGAACCGGGTCGAGAAGGACTGGTGCCGCGCCGGGGCCGTCAAGCCGCGGGACATGGCCAAAGCGATCCGGCGCGACCTGGACCCGCTGTTCCGGTGGGCGCGGGCGCGCCGCGAGGCGTGCGTGTGAGACACGACGGCGGGCCGGGGCGACTCGTGGTCGCGCCGGCGGAGCGGGTCCGGGGTGTTCGACGTTACGGGCCGCGGTGCGATTCCGCACGCCGTTACTGAACTGGGAGAAGGTCATGGAAAGCTGGCGACTGGTGTGGCGCGACGGGTTCGCTCCGGTCATCTCTACGGACCGCCTGGTCGCGATCCGCGACGCGCTCCGGGACGACGACCCGCGGCTCATCCAGGGGCAAACAGCGAGCCCGGTCCCGCTGTCCGTGCCGCCGACCACCGAGGCCAAGGCGGCGTGCGTCCTCGGGCTGTGCGCCTTCGTGGGCGGCGGACCCACGACGACGGGTCACGTCGAGCACGTGTTCGCGGCCCTATGCTTCGACGCGGACCAGCGGCTCGGCGAGCCCGCCGCGTGCCGGTGGTTCCTCAACTGGTTCGACGACACGCCGCGGGCCGAAATGCGGCGCGAGCTCCTCGCCGAGGTCGAGTTGGTGCTGGCGGGCCGGGCCAAATGAACCGGGCCGCCCACGACGGGCGGCCCAACCACGGAGGGTCAGGGATGACGCGGGTGGCAAACGAGGCGGTGCGGGTCGCGGAGGGCCGGGCCGCGGTGGCGCGGCGGCGGCTCGACGACCGGTGGCAGTTCATGGCGCTCGTCGCGGGCCTGTTCCTCGGGTCGGCCGGGACGTGCGTGACGATGCTCGCGGTCGACGACCCGTTCGCCCCCGACCCGGAGGCGGCGGCCCGGGAGCGGGACCTGGGCGACCAGGTGCTCCGGCTGAAGATCCGGGCCGACACCGCCGCCGCCCGGGCGGACGCCGCGGAGTCGCACTCGCTCCGCGTCACGGCCGACCTCGCGGACCTGTGGGTGCTGTCGGCGCGGCTCGCGCTGGCGAACGCCGACCTGTGGCACGAGCTGCACAAGCCCGCCGGGCCGTTCGCCGAGGTCGGCCCCGGCGACTTGATCCCGGTGCCGGCCGTCCCCTTCCCCGTCGCCCCGGAGGGACCGTGAGCCACCTCGCAACCGGACTCATCGGGTTCGCGGTCGCGGCCCTGGTCGGGTGGTCACGACACGCGGCGTGCCGCGAGCGACTGGACGAGTGCCGCAGGGCCGCACAGCGGGTGTGGGCGTCGGGCGTCGAGGCGATCCTCGCCGCCAACGACCGGATCCGCGACCTGGAGCGGCAACTCGAGGCGGCCCGGCGCGGCCGCAACCCGGGACCGGCCCCCGACGACGACTGGCGAGACAAGAACATGCCCGACATCGCCGGGCGGATCGGACCCAAGGAGTGACCGTGGACCGCAAAGAAGTGATCGTGCAGGACGAGTGGGGGGTCGACCTGATCCCGCGGCAAAGGACACTCCGCGAAGCGGCGGACAAGCTCGTGAAGCTACTGGACGAGGAGGAGCCGGGCTGGGTGCTCATCCGGGTGGTCAACCCGCCCTCCCCGTCGCGGTTGATCGATTACGCCTGGTGCGCCGACTCGGCCCTCCTCGGCTGAGCGCCCCCGGGCCACGAACCACCCCTGCCAAGGACGGCAGGGCCGGCCCGCCAAGGACGGCGGGCCGGGAGGAAGGTGCAGGACAGCCTCGAGTGTCCAGCGTCTCCGTCCGCCCAAGACGGAGCCCCGCCGGCGGTGGTCCAATCCTCTCGACGGGGGGTGCGGTAAGCCGGCTTATTGAACCAACAAGGGGACCGCATGGACGCCGCGCCCGAGATCGACCCGGACCGCCTGTACAAGGCCGCCGAGGTGGCCCGCCTGTTCGGGGTTGCCACCGCCCAGCCGCGGCGGTGGGCCCGGCGCTCGGCGACCGGGCCGCGGTCCCCGATGCGGGGCCGGTTCCCGCTCGCGTCCGAGCGGCCCTGGCGGGTCTCGGGGGCGACCCTGGCGGCGTTCCGGGCCTGGCGGTCGGCGGTCGCCCCGCACCCGGGCGTGATCGCGAAGGCCCACTCGTTGAACGCGAAGCTCGGCCGGGCCGCGGCGACCTACGTTGCCCGCCAGTCGTGCCCGGCCTCGTGCCCGTTCCGGGCGGAGGGGTGCTACGCGGAGCACGACAACACGCGGGCGACGTGGGACCGGATCACCGCGGGCTCGGCCGGGGCCGGGCCGGTGGAGCTGGCCCGGCGCGAGGCCGCCCTAATCGACGGCCTGCCCGGCACCCGCGACCTGCGGCTCCACGTCGCGGGCGACTCGGTGACCGTGGCCGGGACGCGGGCCATCGCCGCCGCGTGCGGGCGGTACGTCGAGCGGGGCCGGGGCGCCGGCTGCGACGTGAAGGTGTGGGCGTACACGCACGCCTACCGGACCGTGCCCCGGGCCGCGTGGGGCGTGGTGTCGGTCCTGGCCAGCTGCGAGACGGCCGCCGACGTCGCGGCCGCCCGGGGCCGGGGGTACGCGGCCGCCCTGGTGGTGCCGGAGTTCGGGGCCGAAGCGGCGCACGCGGCCGGCGGCGTGCGGCTGCTCCCGTGCCCGCAGCAGACGCGGGGCCGGGCCTGCACCGACTGCCGGCTGTGCTTCGACGACGGGCGGCTCCGCACGGCCGGGCTCGTCATCGGGTTCGCCCTCCACGGGTGGGGCTCGAACAAGGCCCGCCGCGCCCTGGAGCGCACGACGCGGACGCCGCTGCCGATGGCGGCGTGACAGGCAACCGGGCTCGTAGCCCAACCGGCGGGGCGGCCCGCCCGTTCCACAGACCACCAACGCGAGGCCGACGTGAACGCGACCCAGACCCCCGAGCTCCAGGCGATCCAGGCCTCCCTGGCGGACCCGTTCGACCCGAAGGAGGTCCGGTTCAAGCCCCAGATGGTGAAGAGCAACCGCGCCCTGGCGATGGCGTACATCGACGCGCGGCTCGTCCAGGAGCGGCTGGACGCGGTCCTCGGCGTCGAGAACTGGCAGGACGGCTACGAGTTCCTCCCGGACGGGTCGGTGGTGTGCCGGCTCCGGCTGCGGCTCGGCGGGAAGTGGGTCGCCAAGACCGACGTGGGCTCGCCCAGTGAGCAGCCCGACTCCGGCGACCGGGTGAAGGCCGCGGTGTCGGACGCGCTCAAGCGGGCCGCGGTCAAGTTCGGGGTCGGCCGGTACCTGTACCGGATCCCGTCTCAGTGGGTCGATTACGACCCGGCCAAGAAGCAGCTCACCCAGGTCCCGCAGCTCCCGGCCTTCGCGCTCCCCGCGAAGCAGCGGCCCGCCGCCAAGGGAACCGCCCCGCAGCAGCAGCCCGCGAAGCCGGCCGCCGCGGCTCCGACCCAGAAGCCGGCCGGTCCGAAGCCGCCGGAACAGCCGAAGCCGCCGACGGCCGCCCTCCCCGCCACCGGCCAGGAGCTGCACCGCCGGTTGCAGGAGTACGACGCCAAACTCGCGGCCCAAAAACTGTGCGGCCGCGGGGCGCTCCTGGCCCATGTCGTCGAGGCCGGGGTGCGGGCCGGGTACACCGCGAACATGACCGACTGGACCGGGCCGGCCCTGGCGTTCGCCGTGGACGTGGTGAAGGAGTTCGAACAGACCGTCCGGCGGCCGGCCGCGGGGGCCAAGGCCGACCCGGTTGCCGACCGGGCCGCGGCGCTCGAGCGGTTCCAGCAGGCGTGCGACGACGCGGATCAGTCGGCCGAGTCACTGACCCACTACCACGCCGCCGAGATGGGCTGGCCGGCCGGCAGGCCGCCCGCGGTGGACAAGCTCACCACGGCCGAGCTGCTCCGCCTCGCCGGGCTCGTCCGCACCAACCTCCAGAGGGCCTGACCCGTGACGCCGTACATCGCCATCGACATCGAGACGACGGGGCTCGACCCGCGGAAGTGCCAGATCCTCGAGGTCGCGGCGGTCGCAGAGTCCCGCGACTGGTCGGTCCCGGTGAACCGACTTCCGAGCGTTCGGTTCCTCGTCGAGCACAAGAAGTACCGCGGCGAGCCGTTCGGCCTGGCGATGAACGCCCGGCTCCTGTTCGAACTCGCCAAGCCGAAGGCCGAGCGGCTCGTCGAGTCGGTGTGGGCCCACGAGGTGGCGTGCCGGATCGCAGCGTTTTCCGCACTGCACGTCGCCGGCACGCCGACCCTGGCCGGCAAGAACTTCGGCATGTTCGACTTCCGCTTCCTCGAGCGGTTGAAGAACTGGCACGAGCACTGTCGGTTCCGGCACCGCGTCCTCGACCCCGGGTCGATGTTCCTCGACCCGCTCGCGGACGACCGCGTGCCCGACACCGGCGAGTGCATGAAGCGGGCCGGGGTCACCAACGACCACCCGCACAGCGCACTGCACGACTGCTACGCGGTCATCGAGATGGTCCGGGCGCACTACCGGGCACGGGCCCAAGCGGGGGCCGCGTGAACCACGCCGACGTCGCCGCCCGTGTCGGCGCGGCCCTCGCTGATCTGCTCGCGGCCGCGGGCGTGCTGGCGGGCGACGGCCCGGACGCCGCCGAGAAGGTCGGCCGGGCGCTCGCCGCGGCGGGGTGCCACGGGCCGGCCCACGACCCGCTCGACTGCCCGGTCGCGACCTGGGTGCGGCGGCGGGCCGGGTTCGGGGGAGAGCCCCGGATCCTCCTGAAGCACACGCGGGCGGTGGTTACGACGGGGTCGGGGCCGGCCCTGGTGCGGGTCGTTGTGGAACTCCCGGCCGCGGTCACCGAGACGATGCGGGCGATCGACGGGCGGCGGTTTCCCTGGCTGACCGATCGGAGGGCTGCGTGAAGGACTACGCGACGTTCCTCGACTCGAAGGCCCAGGTCGGCACGGCCGCCGCGGGGTGGGCGTCGAACTGAAGCGCGCGTACTACCGGCAGGCGATCGCGAACCTCGAAACAGCGCCCAAGGGCCAACCGGTCGAGTTGGCGGATTCGGAGCAGCGGGCCGACCTGTACCCGGACCTGGAAGCAGCGTGAGGACCTGATGCGGCCCCCGTTCTTCGCGTTCTACCCGTCGGACTTCGCGGACGACTTCAACGTCGCCGCGATGTCCACACTCCAGGTGGGTGCTTACGTGCTCCTGCTCTGTAAGGCGTGGCAGGCCGACCCGCCCGCGAGTCTCCCGAACGACGACCAGATCCTCGCGCGGCTCGCCCGCGTGGACGCGGCGACGTGGGAGGAGATCAAGCGCGGCGTGCTCGTCCCGTTCCGCGTCGGCACGGACGGCAGGTTGCACAGCAAGCGTCTCCGGCAGGAGTACGACGAGGCACTGAAGCGGATGCGGACCGCGAAGGAGAAGGGCCGGCGCGGGTCCGACCAGCGGTGGCGGCGCGGCGACCCCCGCGACACAGACCCCGCAGGCCGCGCGACCGATAGCACAGGCATTGCTCCAGCTATGCCCGTGCCAATGCCCGAGCAGTGCCCGAGCAGTGCCCGTGGGCGACGGGTCGGGGCGGGTCCGGACGGCACCCGGGGCAAGCAACGCGGCGACCACGGCCCCCCGGCCGCCACAGACTACGCAGGCGGCACGACCGATAGCACAAGCATTGCTCCAGCTATAGCCGGGGCAGTGCCCGAGCAGTGCCCGAGCAATGCCCAAGCAATGCCATTAGAGATTGGAGATTGGAGAAGAGAAGAGAAGACCCCCCTACCCCCCGCAGAGCCGGGGGGCGGCGAAGGGGCGGCCGCCTTCGAGATCATCGACACGAACCTCTGGGCCGAGTTCGTTGCGGCGTGGACCGCCGCCGGCCTCCCCGGGGCGGGCAAGGTCCAGCGCACCGCGAACCGCGTCGGGCTGCTCCAGCAGCGGCTCGCGGCCGCCGACTGGCGGGAGCGGTGGCGGGCGGCGGTGGACCGCGCCGGGCGCTCGGCCAAGCTCCGCGGCCTGGACCCCTCGTGGCCCTCCGGGCTCCGGCTCGACACGTTCCTCAAGGACCCGGACATGCTCGTCCGCGTCCTCGAGGGCGAGTTCGACGACGCCGGCTCGGGGGCGAACAAGCCGAAGCACGTCCCGCACGTCCACGACCCGCGGGACAACCCCGGGTACGCGCCGCCGACCGCGGCCCCGTACCCCAAGCCCAAACCCCGGCCGGAGGCCGCCTGACGTGAACGACTCACTCGCCACCCGAATCCCGCCCCAGGACCTGGCCGCCGAGCGGGCCGTCGTCGGGGGCGTGCTCCGCGACCCCGACGCGTTCCACGACGTGGCCGCCGCAATTGGCCCCGGGAGCTTCTACCTCCGCGCCCACCAGGTCCTCTTCGAGGCGATGATCGCGCTCGCGGGGGCCGGGCGGCCGATCGACCTCGTGACCCTTCACGACCACCTCCGGGCCGTGGGGCACGGGGCCGAGGTCGGCGGCGCGGGCTACCTCGCCGAGGTCTGGGACGCGGTGCCGACCGGGGCGAACACGGTGTACCACGCGGGCATCGTCCGCGAGAAGGCCGCGCTGCGGTCGGCGGTCCACGTCGCGAACGAGCTGATCCGGGCCGCGCACGCCGACGAGAACGCGGCCGAGGTGATCTCCCGGGCGGCGGCCCAACTGTCCGACGCGAACGAGCTGGCCCTCGGGGGCTCGGACCGGATCGTCGCGGTCCCGGACGCGGTGCGGGCCGCGCTCCAGCGGATCGACGACCGGGTCACCGGGACGGGCAAGCCGGAACTCGGGACCGGGTTCGTGGACCTGGACGACCTCCTGGGCGGGCTCCGCGGCGGGCAGATGGTCGTAGTCGGGGCGCGGCCCGGGGGCGGGAAGACGGCCCTGGCGGCGTGCCTCGCGGCCAACGCGGCGATGCAGGGGACGCCGGTACTGTTCTTCTCGATGGAGATGCCGGCGTCGCAGATCGGCGAGCGGTTCCTGGCGATGGGCTCCGGGGTGCCGCTCAACCGCATCGTCCGGGACCGGCACCTGGCCCCCGAGGACTACGAGCGGCTGGCGGCGGTGGCCGCCCCGGGTGGCCTGGGCACGGTGCCGGTGTACGTGGACGACGCCCCGGGCCAGACCGCGGCCCGGCTCGTCGCGGCGACCCGCCGCGAGGTCCGCCGCCGGGGCGTCGGGCTCGTGGTGATCGACTACCTCCAGCTCATGCGGCCCGAGAACCCGGGCGAGAACCGGACCCAGCAGGTCGGGCTCATGAGCCGCCGGGTGAAGCACCTGGCCCGGTCGTGCGACGTGCCGGTGGTGTGCCTGTGCCAGCTCAACCGCGGCGTCGAGAACCGCGGGGCCGACGCGAAGCCGCGGCTGGCCGACATCCGCGAGAGCGGCGACATCGAGGCCGACGCCGACGTGGTGCTGCTTCTACACCCGCAGCCGGACCAGCCGAAGGCCAACGACGTGTGGCTCATCGACGTCGGGATCGCGAAGCAGCGGAACGGCCCGGTCGGGGACGTGACGCTCGCCTACCGCAGGTCGTGCGTCCGGTTCGAGAACGCGGCCCGATCCTGAGCCGGCCCGGGTTCGCGCCAGGGCGCTGCGTAGGGCGCGAACGGCCAGCGTTCCGGCTCAGGAGTCAGACGGAACAAGATCACGTAACAGGAGCGACGCTGCGCGCGAAAAACGGCATGGCCGTATGTCTTATCCAGCCAACACGAGTCGCGCAATCAGCACGACCGGACCAGGAAGCACAGGGGGCGGGATGCGGGCGAACTGTGTTGCCGCGGCCGAAGCGGTGGCGGCCTGATGCCGGGGCGGGCGGACGCCATGCGCGGGGCCGGCGTGCTGGCGGCGCTCGTGCGGCGGGGCACGCTCGGGACGGACCCCGAGGTGCTGGGGATGCTGGCGGACCTGATCCTTTATGTGTGCAAGGAGGACGCGATGGACACGCTGAGCGACGAGGTCGGGCGGCTGCGGCGCGAGTTGGCCGCGGAGCGCGAGTACGGGGTGCGGCTCCGCAGCAAACTCGCCGAGGCGACGGCGAGGTGCCACGAGCGGGCCGGCCGGGTCGCGGACCTGGAGGCCGAGTGCGAGTCGCTGCGGCAGCAACTCGACCAAGGCGAGGTGGGCGTGTCGCTGCCCTTCGGCGAAGAACTGCGGGGGGCGGCGTGATGCGTGAGCCCCACATCGCGACCACCGACACCGGGCTGATGCTCTGGCACGAGACGGAGGCCCTCGCGCGGCCGGTGTACGCCGCGCTCCAGGCCGAGTTGCTCCGCCTGGGGTTCACCGTCGGCCCTTGCGCCGAGACGGAGAAGCACTACCCGACGCTCGCACCGGGCCACCGCCGCGGCCGCCGGGAGCAACTGGACTACTCCCTCGAACTCAGCGGGCGGACGGTCAAGTTCGAGGCGTGGCAGGAGAGCCGCGCGAGCAACCCCGCCGGCGGCCGGTACGACTTCCGCAAAGTCGACCGGATGGACTACCTGACGCGGCTCCGGTTCGTGTGGACCCGGCGGCACCTGCTCGCGCTCCTGGCCGGCATGGGGTTCCCGCTCGCCTCGGAGCGGCTGTGCATGAGCCCGAGCGGTCGCGACCCACTCGCCGCGTTCAACTCGGGATGGGGCGCGGACCGGTTCACCCGCGGCCCGGACGGCTGGCCCGACGCCCGCGAGTTGTCGTCGTGGGACCGCAGGGACGGCGACGGGAAGCCCACGAGCAGCGGCGACACGCGGTTCGTCCAGCCGTGGAACGCCCGCGGCCGGTGGGTGCGGTGCCGGGTGTACGGCGGCATCAACGGCATGTGGCACTGCTACTGCAACGGCGCGTACCTGAACAACGTCAACGTCGGCAACCTCCGGTCCGTGTGGCCGGGCCGCGGCCGGCGGTTCTCGTCCCGGGAACGGGTTCGGGTGCTCGAGGGCCGACTGGAGAAAGCGGTCCACGAGAAGCGGTTCCTCGCGGCCCACGGGATCAACCAGGAACTCGAACGGCTCAAGGCCGAGGCGACCAAACCCAAGGAGTGACCATGTCCTGGGAGCATTCCCACTTCGACAGGGCGTTCGCCGCGTTCCTCACGGCTGGTGCCGACGAACTGCCCGACCCGGACGCCGTGTTCTTCACGGAGGCCGAGGCGAACGAGTACATCGCCCGCGAGCGCCAAAAGGCAATGCTCGACGACTACGGGGGCGACGAGTCGAAGGCACGCGCGGAGGGTCGCACGCCGGAGGACCACCTCCACGAGGCCGGGTTCCAGGAGGTTCGCAACCTCTTCATCCCGTGGTGGAACTCGACGGACGAGCCGAACGAGAGGCCGGAGCCGATCCCGGAGCACGCGGGCACCGTCGTCGGCCCCGACCGGCAGTTCCTCGCGACGTGGCTCTACCGCGTCAGCATGGTCTGCGCGTGCCTGCGGAACCACGCCCGGTCCGGGGCAAAGGTGGACCTCGACGTCGCGGTCCTGATGGCACAAGAGGTCAGCGTCGGCCTCGAGGAGTTCAACCAGTTCTTCCGGGAGATCCCATGAGCTTTTTCATCGGCCGCGTGACGGCCCTGCGGTTCCGCGTGTCCGGCGACAGGCCGGCCCAGTTCGGCGACGACGACCTGGAGAAGCTCCGCGAACACGCCGCGGGCAAGCAGACGGTCGCGACGGCCGACGGCGTCCAGGTCGGCTGGGCCGCGGGCGCGAGCGTGCTCGACACCGACTTCGAGCTGGAGAAGAACATCGTCGCCGACGCGCTCGTGTTCGACCTGCGGGTCGACACGGACCGGCTCCCGACCGACCTGCTCAAGGCGTACTACGAGGTCGAGTTGAAGGCGCTCGCCAAGGGCAACCCGAGCGGCATCCCGTCGGCCCGGCAGAAGCGCGAGGCGAAGGAAACGGCCCGCGAGCGGCTGGAGCACGAGGCGAAGGATGGCCGGTTCGCCAAGCGGAAGTGCGTGCCGGTGCTGTGGGACCGGACCACGAACGAGGTGCTGTTCGGGGCCACGGCGCTGACGCACGTCGACCGGCTGTGCGGCCTGTTCGAGCAGACGTTCGGCCGCGAACTGGAGTGCCTTACCGCGGGGCCGCGGGCGGACGCCGTGCCGTGGGCGCTTTCGTCGGTCCTCGTTGGACTCGCCCCGACTGCGTTCATCCCCAACGTGTCCCCGCCCGACGTCGCGTGGATCGCAAACGAGAAGTGCCAGGACTGGCTAGGCAACGAGTTCCTCCTGTGGCTGTGGTTCACCGCGGACTCGGTGACCGACACGCTCAAGTTGGACGACGGCAGCGACGCGACGTTCATGTTCAGCCGCACCCTCGCCGTGGACTGCCCGCGCGGTCAGAGCGGCAACGACGCCTTCGCCTCGGAGGGTCCGACGCAGCTCCCGGAGGCCCGGCGGGCGGTCCAGGCCGGCAAGTTGCCGCGGCGGGCCGGGCTCACCCTGGTCCGGCACGCCTCCCAGTACGAGCTGACCCTGCACGCCGAGACGCTGGCGGTGGCGAGCGCGAAGCTGCCCCCGCACGACGAGGCCGCGACCACGCCCCGGGCCCGGCTCGAGCACCGCGTCGAGGCCACGCGGGGGCTGCTGGAGGCGCTCGACCTGCTGTACGCGGCGTTCCTCCGCAAGCGGCTGTCGGCCGAGTGGGCGAAGGAGCTGGCGGCGGTGACGAAGTGGCTGACGGGCACCGAGCGGAGGGCGGCCGCGTGAAGATCGGGTTCACGGGCTCCCGCGTGGGCATGACCACCGCCCAGAGGGACGCCTTCGCCTCCCGCATCACGGCGCCCGAGGAGTTCCACCACGGCTGCTGCGTCGGCGCGGACGAGGACGCGGCGCGAATGGTGTTCGGGACGGGGTGCCCGCGCGTGGTGGGGCACGCGCCCGACAACGCGCGGTACGTCTCAGAGGTGGCTCTCGGGTGCAACACCGAGAACCACGACCCGCTGCCGTACCTGGGCCGCAACCAGCGCATCGTCGACGCCACCGACGTGCTGGTCGCGTGCCCGATGGGTCCGGAGGTGCTGCGGTCGGGGACGTGGTCGACGGTGCGGTATGCCCGCAAGCAGCGCAAGCGGATCGTGATCATCTGGCCGGACGGAACGGTAACCACGGGGGGAACGTGATCCAGCTCAGCAAGGCGCATTACCTGTTCATGATCGGCACGCTGATCGTGTCGATGGCGTGCAACCTGTTCCAGACGCTCGTGCTGCAGGAGCTCGGCCGGGGCCTGTTCGAGACCCGGCAGCGGGTGTTCGAACTGATGGCCCTCAACGACGAGATCATGCTCCATTACCGGGAGCAGCGGCGGATCAACCGCGAACTGTTGCAGTTGGACGCCGCGCCCCGAGCCGACCGAACCACAAACGAAAGGTGAACATGACCACGAAGGACAGGATCAACCAGGCGGACTGGCTCGCGGCCCTCGCCGAGCCCACCCGGCTCGCGATCGTCGCGGCCCTCGCCGCCGGGCCGCGGAACGTCACGCAGCTCGCGGCGGCGGTAGGGGCCGAGATCGCCAACGTCTCGCACCACCTGGGCGTCCTGCGGACCGCGAAGGTCGTCACGGACGCGAAGAGCGGGCGGTTCGTCGTGTACACGCTCGCGGCGGCGAAGGTCGCGGGCGGCACGGTGACGCTGACGCACCCGAGCGGCGCGGAGGCAGCGGTCCCGCTGGCGTGACATGACCCGGACCATGCGGGAGATGGAGGCGGCCCTCCGCTGGCACCGGCGCGTCTGCCGGGTCGCGCTCGTGGTCGCGGCGGTCCTGGCGGCCGTCGTCGTGGTGGGCCTCGCCGCGGTCGCGTACAGGAGGACTTGAGCGTGGACGCTTACGAACTGTTGAAGCCGGGCGGCGCGAAGACCGGCGTGTTCGCGTGCGGCAAGTGCGGGCTGCTCCGCTCGTGGAACAACACCACGGCGAAGCCCGCGAACATCCCGCCCGAGGACCACGCGGCCCAGGACGGGCACATCCGCACCGAGGCCGAGCGGTGCTGCCGGCCAAAGGTGTGCACCGACTGCGGCGGCGTGAACGAGAGCAAGTCGTGGACAATTTGCGAGCCGTGCCGGGTGAAGCACGACACCCGGCGGGAGCGGGCCCGGTTCGAGAAGGCGAGGCACCTGACCCCGGCCGAGTACGGCGGCCCGGTCATGGAGCCGAACGACCGGTTCCACATGGACCTCGGGGCGTTCGAGGACCACTACGCGGACGCGGACCCCGAGGACGGGACCAGGCCCGAGTACGTCTGGGCGTGCCGGCCGGTGAAGTTCTGCATCGACCTCCGCGGGCACGTCCTCGACCACGTCCACGAGGACGCCGCCGACCAGATCGACGAGGCCGGGCTCAAGGAGCTCGACGCGTTCGAGAAGCAGTGGTGGGAGAAGTACGGGGTCGAGTCGTGGGAGATCGACTACAGCCGCGCCGTGGTTCTGAACGCAAAGGAGTGACCATGACCCCGTCACGGAAGACCCGCCGCGACCGCGGCCACGACCACCGGCGGCCGGAGTTGCCCGGCGACTGCACGGCACTCCGGCTGCTCATGCGGCTGTGGGCCGGGGACACCCTCGACGCGGTCTGCGGCCGCCTCGTGCTGCTGCGGCTGGGCGACCCGACCGACGTGTTCCCGATCCCGACCGCGGCCCTCGACGAGTTGGAGTACGCCCGCCGTTGGGTCCGCGCCCCGGAGCCCGGCCGGCCGGTCGCGCTGACCGCCGCGGGGCGGGCCGCACTGGCGGCGTGGCTCCGGCGGGTGCAGCCGCGGGCGCGGTCGGTGTCGAACGGCCGGGGCGACCGAATTGACCTGGAGGCGGCTCCCGAACAGGAGGTTTTAGGATGAAGTGCCTCAGTCTCTGGAACCCGTGGGCGACGCTCGTGGCGACCGGCGCGAAGCGGGTCGAGACCCGCGGCTGGCACCTGTCGCACCGCGGCCCCCTGCTGATCCACGCGGCCAAGAAGTGGCCCGGCGACCTCCAGCGCGTGTGCCTCACCCGGCCGTTTCGCGAAGCGCTTCGCGACCTCGGCGTGCCGCCGGAGCCGGCCTCGTGGTCGGCAGCAACCATGGAGGCCATGAAGCGCGGCTGGGGCATGTCGTTCGGGGCGATCGTTGGCATGGTCGAGGTGGTCACCTGCGTGCCCGTCGAGCGGGTCGGGCGGTGGGAGAACGAGCCGGCGGAGCCCACCCGGAACTACCTGCTCGACGACCTCGGCATCATGGGGCCGGCCGACGGCCGCCCGTACCTGTTCGTGTCCGACGACGAGCGGGCGTTCGGGGACTACGGCCCCGGGCGGTACGCGATCGTCCTGAAGAACCCGGTGCGGTTCGAGAGGCCGGTCCCGTGCGTCGGCCGGCAGGGGCTGTTCGAGGTGCCCGACGACCTGATCGCCCAGGCACTCAAGGAGGCCGCCTGATGCCGACCGTTCGCCAGTGCGACGTTCCACCCGATGTGTGGGCCAAGCTCATGGCGGCAGTGGGCGACCCGGCACCGACCGGCAGCGGTGTGCGACCTCCCCCCTCTGGGGGGATGGTGGCCGCGACGTTTGTGCCGCCTGGGACGTGGGTCATCCCGCTGCACCTGGCGGCGGTCACGAACGGGCCGGCCCTGAAGCGCGGGGCGATCGGGCGGGCCGGCCGCGACCGGCGGGTCGTGGCCGCGGCGCTCGCGCCGGCGCTCCGGGAGTTGGCCCCGTTCGCCGACGCGGCACAGGGCGGGCGGCCGGTGCGGTGCCGGATCACGCGGCTCGGCGGTGGGCTGATGGACGACGACAACCTGCCCCCGACGGCGAAGTGGGTGCGCGACACCGTCGCCCTGTTCCTGGGGGTCGGCGACGGGCCGCGCGGGCCGGTGCAGTGGAAGTACGACCAGGAGCCGGGCGACGCGGCGGGCGTCCGGGTGGAACTGTCACTCGTGGAGGCAACGGGATGAAGCTGATCGTGGACCGGGAGGCCCTGCTCGACGCCGCGCGGCTGGCGGCGGGGGCGACCCTCAGGCAGGCGAGTGTCAAGGGGACGCCGCGGGCGGCCCTGGCGTGGGCGCGGTGCGAGGCGACCGCCGACGCCCTGACGCTGACCGCGTCGGACCTGGAGTTCTGGCTGTCCGTCCGGGTGCCCGTGGCGGACGCGGACACCGAGGGGGTCGAGGTGCTCAACCCCGACGCCCTGGTGAAGATCCTCCGGGAGCACCGGGACGCGGAGGTGAGCCTGTACCGCCGGCCCGGCCGCGGGGAGGTGGAGCTCGTGATCGGGCGGAACCGGTACGCCCTCGAGGCGGGCGACCCGGCCGCGTTCCCGGACCCGCCCGGCGGCTCGGCCGAGGGCAAGCCGGCGGTGCCCGCGGGGGCGCTCGCCGCGGCCCTGCGGCTGGCGGTCGCGGCGGCGGGTGAGGACACGACCCTGGGCGGCGGTCGGTTCACCACCGACGCGGTGACCCTGGCGTTCGGCCCGCACGGGGTCGCCGCGGTCGGGGCCGACGGCACCCGGCAGCACGTCGGCATCGCGGGCGGCCCGGCCCGGGACGAGGCGGCCGTGCTGGTGCCGTGCCGGTCGGCCCGGAAGCTCCTCGCGGCCCTCGCCGGGGTCGCCCCGGACGCGCCGGCCGCGGTGGCGACCGGCCGCGGGTCGCTCACGGTGAGCACCGAAGCGCTGACCGTGAGCGCGTCCCTGCTCCAGGGCACCCCGGTCCCGTGGAAGCCGCCGGCGGCATGGGCCTGCCCGGCGACCGCGGGCCGGGCCGCGCTCCTGGCGGCCGTGCGGTGCGCGCTCGTGGCGGCCCCGGCCCGCGGCGCGGTCGACCTGCGGTTCAGCGCGGCCTCCTGCGGCATATTCCTTCACGCCGCCGGCAAGGGCGGCCGGGCCGACACCGACGTCGGCCTCGCCTCGCCCGTCCCGGACGCCGCGTTCCGGGTGGACGGGGACGCGCTCAAGGCGTTCCTGGCCTCGGCCGCCACGGAGACCGTGGACCTCGGCATCAAGAGGAACGCGCTCCAGGTCCGGGCGGGCGACGACTGCGGGGCGGCGTTCATCGAGCTGGTCGCCCCTGCCCAACAGGTGGCGGCATGAGTGGCACGCTCAGACCGGGCGACGAGCTCGGCCTGCCGAAGTCCCACGAGGTCCGGGCCGCCTACGAGGCCTTCAATAAGGAGCGCGGGTTATGAGGCTAACCGTCGACCGACAGCACCTGCTCGCCGCGCTCGCGGCCGTGTCCCACGTCCCGGCCGGGGTCGCCCGGGTCGAGGCCTCCGCGGCCGGGTGCTCCGTCACCGCCGCCGCGGACGGGGCCGGGGCGCGGTTCGCCCTGGGCGGCGTCGGGGTGGAGGCGCCCGGGGCCGCCGCCGTGCCCCTGCCCCTGCTCCGGGCGTGGCTCGCCGACTCCGAGGCCGGTCGGGTGCGGGTCACCGCCGACCGGTCCGGCACCGTCCACGGCACGGACCGCGAGCGGCTGGCGTTCCCGCTGTCCGACCCGCGCGCCGTCCCGGACCCCCCGCCGCCCCCCGCGGCGGGGGTGGAGGTGCCGGCCGAGGCGTTCGCGCTCGCGGTCGCCCGCTCGGCCTTCGCCGCCGCCCGGCCGGGCCGCGAGGACCGGTGGGCCACGAAGGGGCTCCGGGTCGCGATCGGCGGCCGGGCGCTCACGCTGGCGGCGACCGACACGCACCACCTCGCCGTCGCGACCGTGCCGCTCGCCGCGGACGCGGCTGCCGCGGTGGCGCTCGTGCCGGTGGTCGCCGCGAAGTGGTGGGCCCGGCTCCGCGGCCACCCGGTCCTGGTCGCGGTCGGCGACCACGCCGTCCGCGTCGAGTGCGGGCCGCTGACCGCGTGGACGGCGACGCTCGCCGGCAAGTTCCCCGACCTGGACCAGCTCCCCCGCCCGGGCCACGCGGCGCGCGTCCCGCTGGCCCCGCTGCGGCGGGCGCTGCGGATGGCGCTCGCCGGGGCGGACCCCGAGCCGGGGGACGAGATCGACCCGGCCGTGCGGTACGTCCTCGTCACGGTCGCGGCCGGGTCGCTGACGCTCCGGGGCGACGCCGACGGCGGGCTGTCGAGCGCGGTCGAGGTGCCCATCCCCGGGCGCGCCCGGACCCCGTTCGCGGCGACCCTCGACGGCGTCCGGCTCGCCCACTACCTGCGGACCGTCGCGGCCGAGCCCGAGGTCGTGCTCCGGTGGACGGACGCGACGAAGCCCGTCGAGGTGACCGCGGGCGAGGCCAGTCGGTACGTCACGTTCCCGAAGGTCACCGAGCAGGAAGCGAGGGCGGCGTGAGCGCGTACGTCGATCCCCTCCGGGACTGGGGCTGGCGGCTCGGCCCGTCGTGCCACCTGATCGCGGACACACTCGACGAGCTGCACGCCTTCGCGCTGCGGCTCGCGCTGCGGCCGGCGTGGTTCCAGGGCGGCAGCCGGCACCCGCACTACGACCTCACCGCGAAGCGGCGGGCCGAGGCGGTGCGGCTCGGGGCGGTGGAATTGGACGCGCGGTCGTTCGTCGCGAAGGCCCGGAGTCTCCGAGGTGACGGATGACCCACGATGCCCTCCTCGCCGCGGTCCTGGCTGACCCCCGCGACGACACGCGCCGCCTCGCCCTGGCGGACCTGCTCGACGAGACTGACCAGCCGGCCCGGGCGGCGTTCATCCGCGCCCAGGTCGCCGTGGCCCGGCACGGCGACGCGAACATGGCGTGCGAGCGGTCGGGCCGGAAGTTGTCCCACACGGGCGAGCCCGGGCCGCTGTTCGAGTCGCGGTGCCGGTGCCGCCCCTGTGGGCTCGCGCGGTCCGAGTACCGGGCCTCGTGCCGCCACGTCACCGAGTGGGAGCGGGTGGCGATCGAGCCGTACCTGAAGGAGTACGCCGACGCGGTCATTGCCTCCATTACCGGCAGGGACGTCCGCGGACAGTGGCCCGTGATGCGCGACCAGTTCTCCTCGCGCCCGCGGGTCCGGTTCCGCCGGGGGTTCGTGGACCGGGTGACGCTGACATCGGAATCGTTTCGCACTCACGGCGCGGCGCTCTTCGCGCGCAACCCGGTCGAGGCGTTCGTGCTGCCGGACGCGGAGCTCCGGGTCGAGATCGACCCGCCGGGCGATGGCCACGACTGGCAAGCGTACTACTTCGGCCCTCCTCCGCGTCGGTACGTGGACGGCGGCTACCTGGGCATGAACGTGTGGGAGCGCCGCGAGGACGTGGTGCCGGGGGTGATCCGCGAACTGGGCATGGACCAAGCGAGGGCCGCATGACGACAGTGGACGCTCTGCACCGCTCGATCCTTGCTGATCCCGACAACGACACCCTGCGGCTGGCGTACGCCGACGCGCTCGACGAACGGGGCCGGGGCGACGACGCGGCCCGGGCGGAGCTGATTCGAGTGCAGATCCGGGCGGAGAAGTTGACCCGCGTCCCGGTCTCGCCTCGGTGCGGGTCCGTCTCGGACCGGTGGTGCCCGGCGTGCGGCGACAGCACCTGCCGCGACCCCGAGCGGGGCCTGTCGGATCCGGGGTGCCCGCTGCACGACGAGGACAGCCCGCACGCCGGGACCGCGGACCGCATCTTGTCGCTGCACGGAACGGCCGCCCGGCTCATTGCCGCGCACCCCGAGTGGTCGTGGCTGAAGTGTCCGTCGTGCGGCGGCGACGGTCGCCGCCCTCCGGAGGCGGCTCGTCGTTTGGGTCCGGACTGCGGGACGTGCTACGGCACCGGTGATCTGTTCGTCATCCGCCGGCCCGGCGACGGGACGAAGGTCACGTCCCGCAACCCCGTGTTCCGTCGCGGGTTTATCGAATCCGTCGAGTGCCGGCTCGACGAGGTCTGGCAGGAGCGCGAGGTCGCGGTCGCGAGCATGGACAACGCCTTCTCGTGGATCATCGGCCCAACATCATGGGCCAGGGCGTTGATCGAAGCGGTCCCGACCCTGACCCGATTCGTGATCACGGACCGGGAGCCGGCGCGGGGTTCGGATGGTACCGCCGAGTGGTACAAGGATCGCGGTAGGAATTTGGGTGGGTACTTCCTTCCTGGCGTCCTGTTCGACGCGCTCACCGGGCGGGCGATTGTCGCGTCCGTCAGCCAATCCACTGGCGACCCGGTTGGCGTGCTGAAGGCGCACCCAACTCCCGCCGCCGCCCGGGACGACCTGGCGGTCGCCGTGTGCGATGTCGTGCGAAAGGCGGTGGCCGCGTGACCGGCGACGAACTGGCGTTCATCGAAGCGGTCTGCTCCGCCCCCGCCGACGACACCCCGCGGCTGGTGTACGCGGACTGGCTCCAGGAGCGGGGGCAGGAGGACCGGGCCGCGCACATTCGCTGGGCAGTTGCCAACCCACAGAACAGCATGGTCTGCCTCTGCGGGTGCAAGGGGCGGGAGCCGAACCCCTGCGAGACGTGCCAACTGTTCGGGGACGAGGTGGCCGGCATCCCACAGCGGACCGACGGCGAATCGCACTACGTCACGAACCGAGGATTCGTCTGCGAGGTCCGGTGTTCGGCCGCCGACTGGCTCGCCCACGCCGACCGGATCGCGTGGCACCCGACGCAGACGGTGGCGTGCCCGGAGGTGAAGTGGCGAGTCGTCGAGGGTGTCGTTGACCCGGACACGCTCCGCAGGCGGCGGCAGGACAAGTACAAGGACTGCGGCCCGTGCGCCCCGTGGTGCAAGGGCGGCTGCGAGGGCACCGGCCGCGTCTCCCGCCCGTGCCCGGCGACCGCGCAGCCGATCACGTCCGTGACGCTGACGACGACCCCCGAGGGCTACTGGATCGACCAGGACGGCGAGATGGTGTTCGTGTTCACCCGCGGCACGACGATGGTGCGGAGCGTGCGTGAGGTCGACGTGTACGAAATGCGGAACCGCCGCGGCACCTTCGGCGGTACGCCGCACACGATGCTCGACCTGCTGGAGACGGTGTGGCCCGGGATCACCTTCACGCTGCCACGGGACACTTAGTAACGATCGGCCGAGCGTATAATTCCCAATGGTACGCCCAATGCATTGTGGAGTGACGGCAATGATGGAAATGGGATTCCCGGTGTTCGAACTGAACGACGTCGAGCGGGACCGGACCGTGCAACTTGATGAGCTTGTTTTCAACCGGCTCTCGATCGAGAGCATCACGGAGCGGTACATGTGGACCGCACCCCCGTCCCCCGCGCCGCGGTTCATCAGCCTGCGGGTCGCGGGACGTACCGAGCCGATCGCGAGGTTCACACCCGAGGAGTTCGCGACGCTGCCGGACTCCGAGATTATCGCCCGCATCTCGGCCGGCATTGTCTGAAAACGAAGAGGGCCACCCGCGCCAACGGGTGGCCCTTTCACTTCCACAAGCGACACTCTCGCGATGCCAGTCGGGGTGGGAGGAATCGAACCTCCTGCCTTCAGGTTATGAGCCTGACGAGCTACCGGTGCTCTACACCCCACCAAGAGCCCGGGCCGCCGCGGTCGCGTCGCCCAACCGCGCCGCAGCGTGCCCGGGCCTGAGCCAGAAGACTACCACACTCGCGCGAAAGCGCAAGTCCGGTCACGCGGCCGCGAGCACGTCGGCGAGTGTCAGAACCCGCAGCGGGGCCGGCCGCTCCGCCTTTGCCGGCGGGAACTCGCGGTCCAACAGTTCCAGCATTGCGACGTGTGCCGCCGCGGGGTCGGCAAACGGGCCCGGGCACTCCAGCACGCGGCCGCCCTTCTTCACCTTCGCGCCGTAGCCCCCGTCCTTGCGCTCCGCGACCCACGTCGGCAGTGCGGGAGACACGTCCCCCGCCCGCGTGCCCAACCGCGCCAGGACGCACTGGAGGGCCTGCCAGATCCCCAGGGGGGTGGCCGGCCGTCCCGCCGTCTCGCGGATCAGTTCCCGGCGGACCAGTTCGGCCGTGGCCTCGCTGTCGTACAGGCCGCAGTTCACCGACCCGTGCCCGCCGAGCCACCAGCGGACCTGGTACTTGGTCCCCTTCCCGGGGTAGCGGATGTAGTGGCCGCACTCGTGCCGCCGCTGGCGCAGGCGGACGCGGGCGGGGGCGGGGGGCGCGTCGAGGTGGGCGAAGAGGGAGCCGAGCACGGGAGGGCCTCCGGGGTGCGGGTCGCGGTCGCACAGCCACATTCGTCACCGACGCGGTTGCCTGTTGAGCCGAACAGACAACCCGGTCCGTCACGCTGCCGGACGATGGGACAGGACCCGCCACGCCCGACCGCCCGAGACGCCGACCGCCCGCTGTCGGCCCGCGAGGTGCGGTTCGCCCAGTTCCTCGTCGAGTACGGCCCGAAGCGGGGCAAGGCCAAGGCCTACCTGGAGGCCGGGTACCCGCCCAAGGGCTCCCCCGCCGACACCCAGACGGCCGCGTGCCGGGTGTACAGAAAGCGACAGGTCCGCGAGTACGTCGAGCACCTCCGCGACGTGGCCGCCCAGGCCGCCCGCGTCACCGTGGAGGAGCTCGCGGCCCTGGTGGCGTGCTTCGCCCGGGCCGACGTGCGCCGGCTCGCGACCCCGACGGGCGAGTTCCTGCCGATGAACGAGTGGCCCGCCGAGGTCGCCATCGCCGTCGAGTCGATCGAGACGCAGGAGCTGTACGAGCCGGCCCCGGGCGAGCGCGGCAAGCGGCGGCTCAAGGGGTACACGCGGAAGGTCAAGCTGGTCGCCAAGATGACCGCGGCCGCCCGGCTGATGGAGTGGAAGCGGATGCTCGGGCACGACAAGGCCCCGGCGACCGGGCCGGTGGCCCCGCTCGTGGTCGTCGCCGGCCCGGAGGCCGTCCCCCCGCCCCCGGACGAGCCGGAGGCCGCCGGTGGCACCTGAGCGCCGGTTCGAACTGTGCGGCGGCAGCCTGGCCGCGTTCCGGGACGCGGCCTCGCGGGAGGTCCTCTTGGCCGGGCCGGCCGGGACCGGCAAGACCCTGGCCAACCTCGCCAAGGTGCTGTGGTTCGGGGACCGGTTCCCGGGCGCGCGGATGCTCATCGTCCGCAAGACCCGGCACAGCCTCACCGAGACCGCGCTCGTCACCTGGGAGCGCGACCTGCTCGGGGACGGGCACCCGATCATCGCCAAGCCGATCGACCGCGGGCACCGCCACGCGTATCGGTTCGCGAACAAGTCGGTCCTGGTCACCGGCGGCATGGACAAGCCGGACAAGGTGCTCTCGTCCGAGTGGGACCTGATCTACGTGCCCGAGGCGACGGACCTGTCGCTCGTGGACTGGGAGACGCTCGGGGGCCGGCTCCGGGCCAACGCCGGGCCGTTCGACCAGCTCCTCGGGGACTGCAACCCGACGAGCCCGCACCACTGGCTGTACAAGCGGTGCCAGGCCGGGCGGTGCCGGCTCGTGCCGACGACCCACTGCGAGAACCCGCGGTACTTCGACCACCGGGCGCGGGCCTGGACCGACGCCGGGCGGCGCTACGTCCACGGGCGGCTCCGGCAGATGACCGGCACCCGGCGGAAGCGGTTCCTCGAGGGCAAGTGGGTGTCGGCCGAGGGGGCCGTGTACGCCTTCGACCAGGCGGCCCACGGGCTCCCGGCCGGGTGGCGGCCCTCGCCCGAGTGGCCCCGGGTGTGGGCGATCGACTGGGGCGACCGGTCCCCGACGGTCCTGCAGCTCTGGGCCGTCGACGGCGAGGGCCGGATGAGCCACTACCGCGAGGTGTTCCAGACGCACATGCGGGCCGACGAGCTGGGCCGGTGGGCGCGGGCCGAGATCGACGCCGGGCGCGAGCCGGTCCCGCACGGGGCGGTGTGCGACCACGACGAGGACAAGCGGCGCGAGTTCGAGCGGGCCAGCGGCGTCCCCCTCGAGATGGCCGACAAGGCGGACCGCGACCGCGGCATCCAGACGACCCAGGCCCGGTTCGACCGCGAGCCCCGGCCCGACGGCGCCCCCGGCCGGCCGCGGATCTTCTTCGCCGAGGGGTGCCGCGAGACGCTCCGCGGCCCGGGGGCGGACCCGCTCCTGGTGGACGAGGGGCGGCCCGCCTCGACCCTCGAGGAGCTGGCGGGGTACGTGTGGGACCCGAAGTTCCTGAAGGACGAGCCGGTCGCGGCCAACGACCACGGCATGGACGCGCTGCGGTACGCGGCCCGGTGGGTGGACGCCCACTACTCCGCGGGCGCGGCCGACGCGTACACGCCCTACGGCGGCGGCACCGCGTGGGACGGGCTCTCCTCGCTGGGGCGGTGACAGGCAACCCGGCCCGCGATCAGGCAACCCCGCCGCTCACACTCAGCCAGCACCCCGAGGGCCGGCAATGGGCTTCTGGTCAGGCGTTCGTTCCGTCTTCGGCCGCTCGGCGGCCGACGCCCCGGTCCCCTCGCACCGCGCCGGCGGCGGCGTGGACCTGACCCGGGACGCGGTGTTCTCCGACCCGCTGTCGATGCCGTGGCGCGGGCCGCTCGACCTGGACAACGACGGCCGCGAGACGGCGGCGATGCGGATGCTGTTCCGCGAGGCGTACCTCAAGGAGCCGAGCGTCCGGGCCGCCGTCCGCGACAAGGCCAACGCGATCGCGTCGCTCGACTTCACGGTGCTCAACCCCGACCGCCGGAGCGCGGAGGCGGCCCGCGCGACCGAGTGGGTCAAGTGGAGCATTCAGTGGTCCAAGCGGAGCACGCACGGGCTCATCCAGGACATCCTCACCCCGGCCTTCGTGGACGGGTGGAGCCCGCTCGAACTCACCCTGCGGCAGATCGGCGACGGCACGGGGCCGGCGGACACGCCCGAGTGGGAGGGGCTCTGGGGCCTCAAGCACGCCCGGTCGCTCGACTCGCACTGGCTCCGGCTCACCCTCGACCAGCACCGCAACGTCACGGGGGTCGTCAACCTCGTGTACGGGCTCCAGCCGTACTCCCCGGCCAAGGTGCTGATCTACACCCACAACGGCTGGCACTCGAACCCGTTCGGCCAGAGCGACCTGCGGGCCGTGGTGCGGGCCGTCGAGCTCATCGAGGACGCCTACAAGGCGTGGTACGTCGCGATCAAGCGGTGCGGCATGCCGTACTTCCACGGCAAGGTCAAGGACGGGAACAAGCGCAAGCTCCTCGAGGGCGCGCTCAAGGAGATCTACGCGATGGGGTGGGCGGTCACCTCGTCCGAGGACTCGATCGAGGTCCTCAACCTCGCGTCCGCGGCCTCGTTCCAGGCGTTCGAGGCGAAGGTCAACAAGCTCCGCGAGGACGTGTTCCTGTCGGTCCGGGGCGTGTACCTGCCGTTCCTCCAGGGCCAGGGCGGCGGCGACGCCCGGGGCAGTTCGGCCGTCCACAAGTCGGCGTCCGACGCCGACGAGGACGTGCTCGCGAAGGACGTGGCCCACTTCATCTCGCTCCACGTCATCCCGGCCATCGTGCGGCCGAACTTCGGCCCGCAGGTGAAGCTCCCCGTGGCGGCGCTCGGGGCCGCGAACCACGCCGAGATCAAGCAGCAACTCGACGCGGCCGACACGGTGCTGAACAAGCTCCGCCTGCCCATCTCGAAGCGGCAGGTCCACGAGGTGTCGCGGTGGCTCCCCGGCGACGCGAGCGACCCGGACGACATCCTCAACCCGCCGCCTCTCCCCGGGCAGCCGGGGCCGGGCGCGCCCGGCGCCCCGCCCGGCCCCGGGCCGGGGGGAGGCCCCCCGGATCCGCAGCCCGCACCGGTCCCGCCGGAGCCCGCCGGGCCGCCCGGGGCCCCGCCGGCCCTCCCGCCCTCGGCCCCGCAGACGATGAGCGCGGCCCCGGACGGCACGTTCCCGGCGACCGAGGCCGCGAACTTCTCGCAGTACTTCCTCGCGAGCCGCCACGGGCACTACCCCGGCGACCTGCACGAGCAGTTCGGCATGGGCGTAGGGCCGTTCGCGGCCGCCACCAGGCTGATGCGGAAGCAGGCGCGCCGCGGCGGCGCGTCCGCGTGGGCGTGGGCCGAGCGCCCCGAGGGGCCCGACGCGGCCGCGAAGAGGTTCTCCGCGGCCGACGGCGACCGGCCGAAGGAGTTCAGCCGCCCGGAGAACTACGAGAAGATCAAGGACCTGCCCGGCGGCGCGGAACTCTGGGCCGGCGCGAACGACTGGGAGGACGCCTGGACGTGGGCCGGCATTCACGGGAGCGGCACCAGCGCCCGGGACGATGACCCGGTCCAGTGGCTGCACATCGATCACGCCAACTGTCCCGCGTGCCGTGGCACGGTGGAGGCCCCGCGGAAGAACCGCGGCGAGTGCCAGGAGTTCGCGGAGGACGCTGTCGACCGGTGGCTGCGCAAGCAGAAGCAGGGCAAGACGTTTTCCGCCGCGCCGGCCGGCGGGGTGGTCCACCTGCCGACGGCCCAACTCGTCGCCGACCCGGACCGGTTCCAGTTCCGCGACGGGGCGGCGGCCGACGGCACCGTGCGCGCGCTGCCCGGCGAGCCGTTCGACCCGGCGAAGTGCAAGGAGCTCCTCGCCTGGCGCGACCCGGCGGACGGGCGGGACTACGTCGTGGACGGGCACCACCGCCTGGCGTGGGCCGAGCGGGACGGGGTCGCCCGGGTGCCGGCCCGGTACGTCGCCGCCGCGACCGCTGCGGAGGCGAAGCGGGTCGGGGAGCGGGCCAACGCCGGCCGCGACAGGAGCTTCGCGGCCGGCGGTGGGGTCGGGACCGGCAGTCCCGACCCGGACGACGCCGGGGCCCTCGCCCTCGCCCTGATCGACTACGCCATCGCCGCGCGCGAGGCCGGCGACGACCCCGCGGGCGGGCTGGATTACATCCGGGAGCACGTCGACGACCCGGGCCTCCTGTCGCGGTTCGCGGGCGAGCCGGCGACGTTCGCCGCGGGCTCGTGGAACGAGTCCGACCACCCGCGGGGCCGGGGCGGGCACTTCATCAAGAAGGGCGACATCGAGGACGCGAAGACCGACCCCGAGAAGGCGCGGCAGCTCCGCGAACAGGTGCGGCCGGAGGACGCGGCGAAGCTGGAGGCGCAACTCGCCCTGCCCGCCAAGGCCCCGCCGGCCTCGCAGCAGCGGGCCGCCGCCCGGGACCGCGGGGCGGCGGTGCTCGCCCGGCTGGCGAAGGCGGCCGACCTGCGGGCCGAGCTGACCGCCGACGACCTGCACGCCCTGGCCGACCACCTGGCCGACCCCGCCGTGACCGTCGCCCATTTGCGCGAGGTGCGGCGAACCATGCGGGCCAACGCCCTCAGGGCCGGGTTCGGCGGCGGGGCGGTCAAGGCGGACATGGCCGCGGCGCTGGTCGCCCACGCCAGGGCCCACGCGTTCGAGGCGCGGCTCAAGGAACAGGGCATCACGGGCGACGCGGCCGACGAGATGCGTCGGGCGGCGGGGCTGCTGCCGAAGGCGGTGGCGGTGCCGGAGGAGCTTCCGAAGCCGGTCGCCCCGAAGAAGGAGAAGCCCCGGAAGCGGAAGTACCAGGACACGGTCATCAACAAGGTGCGAGACTTCGGCGGGATCGACCCGCACAGCCTCGCGCTGCAGGCCCACTACGGGAGCATGAAGGACGCGATCAACGACGGCGTGCCGCTGTCGGTGTTCAAGAAGGGCGGCCGCGGGCTGGACCAGATTGCCCAGGAACTGGAGTCGAGCGGGTACATCCGGGTGCCCGACGGGAAGGACGCGACGGAACACGTCCTTGACTTGATCCGGGACCGGGCCCATACTCTCGCAGCCGACCTGACCGAGCGGCACGAGGCGGCGCTCGACACCTACTACAAGGAGCAGCAGCGTGCCGAAGCCGAACGACTCGCCGATCCCGCCGAAATTGCAGCCGTTGTACGACGCGGCCAAGAAAGCGCACAAGCTGAAGTTGCAGAAGGAGATTTGGGAGAACACGGCGAAGGCGCTGACCAAGGATCAGACGACCCCCGCGACTACCTCGACGCCGCCGGAGAGCCCGGCGACGCCGCCGACGACCTGAGTGACGGCGACGACTCGTTCGACTTCGGGGCCAACGCCCCCGAGGTCAAGCGCGGGGTCGCCAAGTTCAAGGAGGCGGTCGACGCCTCGCCCGGCCTGTCCCCCGAGCAGCGGCAGCGGTACCACGCGGCGGTCGACCGGGTGGCCGCCCGGCTCCCCGCCGCGGCCCACACCCGCCTCGAACGGCACCTCGAGAGCGCCCACTTCCACCCGGACGCGGAGTCCGTCGGCCTCGGGGCCGCCCGGGAGGTGCTCCGCGACCCGGAGATCGACGACGCGACCCAGAAGGAGTGGCTCGGGTACCTCGCGCAGATGAAGCGGGGCGAGCTGCGGGTCGGCGGCGTGTACGCCCCGACGGTCCGGTCGGTCCACGTCGACGGCGACGGGGGCAAGGACTACCCCGGGCGGCACGGCACCGGGGAGATGCTCGCGCACCACGTCTACGCCCACGAACTGGGCCACGCCATCGACGGCCCGGACAACGAGATCAGCAACTCCCCGCAGTGGCGGCACGCCTTCGGCTCCGAGATCCAGCACGACCCGGACGCGGGCGGCGAGGCCCCGCTCACGACCTACGCCGGCCGGTCCCCGAGCGAGGGGCTCGCGGAGTTCGCCCGGCTCCTGTACGCGACCGACACCCCGACCGCCGCGATCGAGCGGGACTTCCCGAAGGCGGCGTTCGTGTTCAAGGGGCACGGCCTGTGGCCCACCGAGCGCGAGGGCGGGACCGGGACCGGCGCGCCGGAAGTGTTCGACAAGCCGCTGCCGATGAAGGGGGCGGCCCACGCCGACGCGCTCCGACCGGACGCCGAGGCCGCGTTCGGCGGGCCTGCGCCCCCCGCCGCACCCGCCCCCGCCAGGACCCAGCAGCAGATCGCCGACGAGATCACTGCCCGCCGCCGGGGCACGCAGGCCGGCCGCACCGGGGCCGACGACGCTGCCCCCACGGACGACGAGTTCGAGGCCGCGAGCCGGCCCGCGGCGAAGCCCGCGGCACCTCCCCCGGCACCGGCACCGGCACCGGCACCGGCCAAGCCCCCCGCGGCCCCAAAGCCCGCACCGGCCGCTCCCACGGTTCCGGCGGCGGACCATGTTGCCCTCGGGAAGCAGATCGAGGGGTTCGGCCCGGCGACCAAGAGCAGCGAGTTTAACACCGCGATGCGGGCCGCGGCCCAGCTGACCAAGGCGCAGGCGGCGGAGGTGATCCGCGGGTTGGGCCGGCACGTCGTCGGCGACCCGGTGCGGCAGTTGGTGCACAGCATCTTCGACCGCCACGGCGCGAAGCTGCGGAACGCCGTGATCTACCGCCCGGGGTCTGCCGACCACAAGCGGACCAGTGCGTTCATGGACGAGCCGGCCCTGTCCCCGGAGGACGTGATCGGCGGGCGGGCCGCGGCCCCGAAGCCGAAGCCCCGGACCGGCCCCGCCCGCCCCGCCCCGGTGGGGCACGTGCCCCCGGAGAAGCGGCCCGCGGCCCCGGCCACCCCCGCCGGCCGCGCCGTCGCGGCGACGTACGCGAACGCGGCCGCCGCGACCCCGGCCGACCTCGCGGCGGCGAAGGGGCACCTCGACGCGATGCCGCTGGGCGAGCTGCAGGCCGTCGCGGCGGCGATCGGGCACCGGCCGACGAGCCGCACCCGGGCCGGACTCGCGGCCGAGTTGTTCGACCGGATCCACAAGCGGAACGGCGCGACCATCCGCCGCCGGCTAATCGACCGGCAGCCGCCCCGGCCCGCGGGCTGATCGACCGGCAACCCGCCGCGGCCCCTCGCCCGTCGCGGAACGAAGTCGCTCACCGCTCGCCGACCGCCCCCGAGGACCTCGGGGGCGGCTCCGTTTCCTCAGCCGCGGCCGCACGCGCTTCTTGTTCCGTCGCGAACGCCCGCGGCACGTACCGCGGCGACACCCCGGGGAAGCAGTACACGAAGGTCACGACCCACTGACCGCCGACCCGCTTCGGGCGGCCGACCCGCACGCTCGCCTTCCCCGCAGCCATCGCGCGATCCTCCACCGGTCCGGAACTCTACCACACCGCCGCCTCCCGTCAGGCAACCCCGCCCGGCACCATGCTCCCATGCCGGCCCCCGTGACCCCCGCCGACCTGCCGCCGACGTGCGAGATCCGCGCGTGGCCGGTGTTCGTGCACGGGTTCCACAAGGGCGACAATTACCCGCCCGCGGACCTGGAGCGGATGGTCGCGAACTTCCGCCTGCTGTCGGTCGACGGCGCGGAGCTCCGGGACGCGGCCGGCGGCCCGCTCCTGAAGGCCAAGGTCAAGCTCGGGCACGACCGCGCCCAGCGGCTCGCGGCCCTGAGCCTGGGCCTGCCGAACATCGGGCGGGTCCGCCGCCTGGAGATGGGCGCGGACGGCCGCCCCCGCGTGTGGGCCGACAACGTGCCGACCAAGTTCGGCGGGCTCATGAACGGCGGCCACATTGACGGCGGGTCGATCGAGATCATCCCCGACTACCCCGACCCCCGCGACCCCGCCCGGAAGATCGCCGGCCCGATCATGACCGGCGTCTCGCTGCTCGGCGAGGAGCGGCCCGCGGTGCTCGACGTACCGCGGCCCTACGCCGTGTTCGCGGACGGGACGCCCGTGCCGCCGGACCACGACGTCGCGTCGGTCCTCGGCCCCGCGATGGAGGTGGCCCGGAGGCTCGCCGCCGCCGCCCCCGCCGAACCCGTCGAAGTCAACGGGCGGACCTACGCGGCCCGGTCCCTGTTCTTCTCCGCTGCCGTCCCCCAACCCACCAGGACCGCCATGACCCCCGAACAAGAAGCCGCCCTCGCCGCCGCCGGGTTCTCCCCGGAGCAGATCGCCGCGATGAAGGCCGCCCTGCCCGCCGCGACCGGCACGACGATGTCAGCCCCCCCCACGCCCCCCAAGCCCGGTGACGGCGGCGAGCTGATGACCGCGTTCAAGGCGTTCGCCGACGAGCAGAAGGCGTTCAACGCCGACTGCACGAAGCGGATGGGTGCGATGGAGGCGGCCGCGGGCGAGTCGCAGAAGAAGGCGGCCGAGGGCCAGATGGCGGCCCGCGCCCAGGCGTTCTCCGCCGGGTTCGACGCCGTGGCCGCCCGGCACAACCAGGCCGAGGTCGGCGGCAAGAAGCTCGCCAAGATGACCCCCGCGCAGCTCGCGGCGAAGAAGAAGCTCCTGCTCGACGAGGCCCGGGGGCAGACGTTCGCCGCCGACAGCGACTTCGAGGCGCACCGCACCAAGGTGTTCGCGGACCTGGCGGCCGAGTTCGCGGCCCTGCCGACCAACCCGCTGCTCGTGGACCAGATCGACGACCGCGGCCCGGCGACCGGCACCGGCCTGTCCCCCGCCGGCCGCAAGCTGCTCGACGGCCTGCGGGGCACCAACCCCCGCGTCCACGAGCGGCTGAGCAAGCCCGCGGCCGCCTGACCGCGGGCCGCCCCGACGGACCACCACGCCCCGGGCCGCGGCCCGGGGGCCACCCACCCGGACCCCCACGCGGAGCCGACCGATGCTGACCCGCCAGTTCTCGCACACGCCGCTCAAGCCGGCCTTCGCCCCGCACCTCGCCAGCGAGCGGCCCGTCCGCCTGCCGGTGGGCGGCCCGTTCGGCACCGGGGGCCGGTACGTCAAGGGCCTCGTCCTGGGGTGCGTCGGCGGCACGGCCGCGAGCGCCGTGTGGACGATCGCCATCTCCGGCGCCCCGACCGGTTCGAAGCTCCGGCTCGACTACACCGCCGACAAGGTGTACTCGGCCGAGACCGCCAACCTCGTCAGCGCCCACGCCTCGGTCGCGCAGCTCCAGACCGCCTGCGACGCCATCTGGGGCGCGGGCAACACGCTCGTCGCCGGCACCCCCGGGACCAGCTTCACCATCACGTTCCAGGGCCAGCTCGCCAGCGTCCGCATCGGCGGGTACCTGGCGCTCGGCAACTCGACGTTCACCGCCGGCACGGCCCCCGCGGCCGCCCTGACCCGGACCACGCCGGGCACCGCCGGGGCCGGGCAGTACGACGTGTACACCGACGCCGGCACCAACAACAACCCGACGGTCGCCCGGTGCCCGCTCAAGTACGACTGGGGGTCGGACCCGGTCGGGTCCGGCACCGTCGCCATCGAGACCGGGAACCCGGGGCTCAACCCGCTCGCGTACGCGAGCGGGTTCTTCAACGCCGCGGACCTGACCGGCCTCGACGCCAACGGGGTCGCGGACCCGGGCTGGCGGATCGTGGAGGGCACCGCGATCACCGAGGCCGGGGCCGTCGTCGGCCTGGGCGTCTGAGCCCGGCCCGCACCCCAACCAGTAACCCCCACCGCGGGCGGCACGGGCCGCCCCGCCCCACCCGGAGCGACACATGCCGGCGACCGTCTCGACCCTCGCGCAGAACTACGACATCGACCTCATCCTCCCCGACCTCATGGTCGACGAGATGGAGGCCGAGCAGGGCGGCGACCCGCTCCTGGAGGCGCTCCCGCCCACCTACGACGACTTCGACGCGATCCGCTGGAACCAGTACGAGAACGGGTACGGCCTGCTCGGCCTCCGCGGGCTGGGCGGCGAGCCCGACGTGGTCCAGGTGCCCGGGTTCCGCGAGTACACGGTCGCCCCGGGGTACTACGGCGAGCGGGCCGTCCTCGACGAGACCGAGATGACCAAGGACCGCCGGGCGGGCACGGCGAACCTGCCGGCCGACCCCGAGGAGCGGCTGGCCATCATGACCGCGTACCAGGCCGACAAGGGCGTCGCCCGGCTGCGGAAGACCGCGAGCGACTTCCTGCTCACCGGTAAGTTCCGCAACACCGACGCCGCCGGGAAGGTGATCCACGCCGACCAGATCGAGAACTACCGGACGTTCGCCACCGGGGGCTCCGGGCTCGGCGCGGGCTGGGCCGCCGACCCCACGAACGCCAAGCCGCTGAACGACCTGAAGTACGTCCAGAACCAGCTCCAGATCGGCACCTCGAGCCGGTTCGGACCGGACTCCAAGATCCTGTGCCAGGACGGGGTGATCGTGGACCTGCTGGCCACGACCCAGATCCAGAGCGTGTACAAGAGCAAGTTCGGCTCCACCCCGCTCGGGATGGAGGGGGTCAACGAGCTGCTCGTCGGCATGGGGCTGCCGAAGCTGGTGCCGTACAACTACGGCTACTTCAACACCCTCGACGACGCGGTCAACCGCACCACGGCCAACTTCACCCGCATCATGCCGGCGAAGTCGATGATCTGGCTCGGCACCCGCCCGAAGGGGCAGAAGATCGGCCGCTGGGCGCTCACCCGCAACGTGCCCCTGAACCTCCTCAAGGGGAACCAGGGGATGGTCGAGAACCGGTCCGCCAAGGCGTGGGCCACGGGCATCGGGATCAGCCTGTACCTCCACAACCGGCTCCCGTTCCGGTACGAGCTCGACGTCTGGTTCAACGGCGGCCCGGTGCTCGAGTACGGCACCGCCGCGGCGGGCTTCACCTACACGTGAGCCCGCTCCGCCCCGGGCCGGCGACGCCCGGCCCGGGGCGGGTCCGTTCGATCCGCCACCCCACCCCAAGCACGGAACGCCGCATGGCCGCTCAGAACTACGCCGTCGAGGTCTTCCAGTTCGGCGACTGGCCCCGGGGCACCGTGCTCCCCGAGTTCGTCGCCCTCTGGGCGTTCGGGGCCGGGACCGCCGCCGACGCCCCGGGCCGCCGGGCGCAGGTCCAGGAGCTGGTGGACCGCGGGGTCCTCAGGCCGACCCGCGCCGAGGTCGAGCCGGCGACCCTCGCCCGCATCAAGGACCTCGCCGGGGCGCGCGCCAGGGCCGCCCCGGGCGGCGCGCCACAGGTCCCCGATCACCTCCTGGCCGAGATCGACGACCTCCGGTCCCGGGCCCGCGCCGAGACCGACCGCGCCGAGGCCGAGGCCGAGCGGGCGGCGGCCCTCGAGAAGAAGCTGGCGGACGCGGCGGAGGAGCTCGTCGACTACGTCGCGAAGAACGCCCACCTGGGCCGGGCGTGCGAGGAGCACCAGACCGCCCTCGACGCCGCGGAGAAGCGGGCCGCCGCGGCCGAGGCCAAGGTCTCCGAGCTGACCGCCGAACTCGAGGCCGCGACCGCCCCGCCCGCCAAATGAGGTAGCCCGTGGGCCCGTGGATCACCGCCGCCGACCTGAAGCAGGCGCTCGCCGACCTCCTCAAGCAGGACCTGGCGGCGCTCGCCCCGATCTACGACCGGGTCGCCGCCCAGGCGGTGCTCAGCGGGTACGCGGACGTCTCCACGATCCTGTTCGGCAAGGGGTACACGGCGGGCCAGCTCGACGCGTGGGACAACCGCGTCGGGGTGTCCACCGACCAGAGCCTGTGGCGCGCCGCCCTGCTCGTGGGCGGGCTCGGCGAGTACGCGGACAAGTTCGTGACCGCCCTGGACCGCCGCAAGGAGTTGATGGACGCGAGCACGATCATGATCGGCGGCGTGCCCGTCGCCCCGGGCGGCACCGACGTCGGCGGCATCTCGCACGGCCGCGTCACCGCCGCCGACTGCGACGCCCTGCGGTTCGACGGCTGGTGACCCTTCCGCGGCCGCCACGTCGCGACGCCGTCACTTCCCGGGGGGCGCCTCGCTCGCGGCCCCTGTCTCGCCGGGGAGTGGGAACCTCAGAATTGGGATCTGCTTCCCGTTCGCGTACCCCATCGGCTCGCCGTCGGCGTACACCACCCCCGACCCGAGCAGCGTCCAGCCGTTGAGCACGACGACCATGTTCCCGTTGTCGTCCTTCATGATGCGGTCCGCCGCCGGGTCCGCGGGGGCGTCCCCGGGCGTGTACGTCAGCAAGCTCCCCAAAACCGCCTCCCGCCCCTTCACCAGCGTCTTCACGGTCGGCCCCCTCGGAGTCTTGTCGTTGGTGAGGGCGAGTGTCCCGCGCCTACACCCGCGCGCCGATGTCGGTAGGAAGCGAGAACCGGCAGTTCTGAAACGCGCACGGACAACCGACCTTGCACCCGGACCCTCACATCGATCAAAATTGGTTTGTGTGAATCACGGCGGCCGCGTCCAGAGCCGCCGGTTCGCGCGAGACCGCCCGCCATGAACCGCAAACTGCAAGTTTTCGTCTCCTCGACGTACACGGACCTTAAACGAGAGCGCCAGGCCGCCGTCGAGGCCATTCTGAAGGCCGGTCACATCCCCGCTGGAATGGAACTGTTCGCAGCCGGCAGCGATGAGCAGATGAAGGTGATCCGCCGGTGGATCGACAACTCGGACGTGTACCTACTCATCCTCGGCGGTCGGTACGGCTCGATCGACCCGCACACGAAGAAGAGCTACACTCAACTCGAGTACGAGTACGCGCTGGAAACCGAGAAGCCGCTGTTCGCGCTGTACATGACCAAGGAATACTTCGACCAGAAGGTCGGGGAGATGAGGACCGCGGCAGTCGAGATGGACAACTCGGCGGCACTTCAGGAGTTTCGGAGGCTGGTCACGTCGAAAATGTGCGCCTCGTTCGATAACCTCGCCTCGCTCCAACTCGCTGTGTTCCAGTCAATGAGCGACTTCAACAACGACACCAAGTTGGTCGGGTGGGTACGTGGTGACGAGGTCGTGAACGCAAAACAGACACTTGAGCAGATGACGGTTCTCCAAATCGAAAGGGACGCGATTCGGAAGGAGCTCGAAGAATTGAAAAAGGTCTCCACATCGTCTCCCCTGAAGCCCCTCAGTGAGGAGGCAATGAAACTCCTTCGGGCAATGAGTCGAGACGCCCGCGGTGTCGCACACCTGAGCCTGACTTCGGGCGGATTTTCCGTTGAGAGCAACGGAAAGCGCATCACGCCGCACCCGGTACCCCACCGGGCTGAGGTAAGGTGGCGAGCTGCCGCCCAAGATCTGGTCGATCGTGGCTACGCCAACTCCGACGAAGAACGAGACCTCTTCCAATTGAACCATGTAGGGTATGAGGCCGCGGAACGCCTGCTGAACCAAAACCCCGCTTCACCACCGCCAAGTTCGTGACCCACAACTTCCCACCGGGCAATAGCCGAACACAATAATCAGGTAACGCGCGCGATCGCATAACTTGAGATCCGCCCGAAGCGGTTCAACTCCGGGGGCGATCAGCCCCCTCGATTGCATTTACACCCCTCTCAGGCAACCCCGCCCGGCACCATGCCCCCATGCCGGCCCTCGCGACCACGCTCCTTGACGCCGTGAAAACCGCCGTCACCGCCCTGGCCCTGCCCGGCGTGGCGAAGGTCATCGTGCGCCGCGACTCGAAGCACAACCCCCTGTTCGCCCCGGGCGACGAGCCGTTCCCGCTGGTGGTCATCACCTCCAACGAGGGGCAGAAGCTCAAGGGCGGCACGGCCGCGAAGGTGTTCTGCGAGTACCTGGTCACGGTCCACTACCTGTTCAAGGAACTGCCCGGCGACCGGGGCGAGAGCGACGCGGTCCGCGCCGCCCAGGAGGCCGTCCGCAAGAGGTTCGACCTCGGGGGCTGGGTAGTGGTCCGCGCGGTGAACCGGATCGACCCGCAGGTCCTGCCGCCGTTCACGCTCCCCTTCAAGGACGCCACCGTCAGCGACGCCGCGGTCCAGCTCCGCGTCCAGACGTTTGAACCGAGGAACTGACCATGAGCGACCCGAAGGCCACCACGCCGAAGGCCGAGAGCGGCCCGAAGACCCCCGGCACGTTCGTCCGCCTCAGCGCCGACGGATCGGTCCGCTCGCGGCGGGTCGGGGTCGCGGCCCGGCTCAAGGCCGGCGACGACCCCGGGGCCGACTCGGTCACCTGGAACGTCGCGCTCGACGCGCCGCCGGCCGTTGGGGACCGGCTCCGGGACGTCCACGGCACCTGGTGGGCGGTCGCCGCGGTCGGGGCCGCCACCGACGGGTTCTACCCCTGCACCTGCACCAAACTGAAGGAGTGATCCCGTGACGAGCGGAAAGTACCTGACCGTGCGGCTCGGGAACATGAGCCCGATCGCCATGCCCGACAACTTCGCGTGGTCGGTGGACGACGACGTGAAGGAGCTGGAGCGGACCGTCGGGGCCGACAACGGGTTCGGCAACGTGGACGGCGGGGTCCGCCGGGCCGCCATCCAGATCAGCTTCTACGTGGACATCTCCGACGTCGCCACGATCGTCACCGACTGCCAGCCCGACAACGTCCTCGAGTACCTGAAGCTGTACTACCGGAAGGACGACGCGGCCCCGGCCTACACCTTCGACGAGGCGCTCGTCCTGAAGGCCAGCCTGGGGGCCGAGGTGGACGGCCAGTTCCTGCTCAAGGTGTCGCTCAAGAACAAGGGCACGTTCTCCGTGGCCGACCCCGAGGGGGACTGACCTTGGACCTGGCCGAGCTGTTCAACGCCCCGACCGACCTGGAGTTCGAGGGCAAGACGTACCGCCTGCGGCAACTGTCGCAGGTCGAGCGCGCCGAGTACCAGCGGTGGCTCGAGAAGCGGGCCCTGGACGGCATCCTCGCCGAGACCGGCGTCCCCGAGGCGGTCCAGGACCGGATGCTCCGGGTGTACCAGCACGACAAGACCAAGGGCGTGTACGCCTGGGGCTCGGAGGTGTGCTGCGAGACGGTCACCGGCGAGGAGGGCCTGGCCAAGTTCCTCGCCATCCAGCTCCGGGACCAGGGCGTGGACCTCGAGACGGCCCGGCGGATGGCGCAGTTGGAACTGAAGCGGATCGTGCTGACCCTGTTCAAGCAGGAGACGACCGACCCAAAACTCGTCGAGGCGGCCGAGAGGCTGCTCGGGTTGGCTGGTGCCAATTCCTCGTCCGCCTCGCCGGTCCCAGCGTCGGAGCCGACCCCGAGCAGCTCGGGCGGATGAGCGACGAGCAGATCCTCGCGTGGTACGACCACAAGCGGGACGAGAACAACGACCCGGTGCTCCAGAACGCCCCCCCGGCCTCGCCGAACTTCCGCGAGCTGCACCGGCGGAAGTGCTACCTGCTCGGGGTGACCGAGCCCGAGGACGTCGAGCGGGACTGGAGGGCCGAGCAGCAGCGGCTCGCCGAGCGGCGGGCGGCTCAGAAGAAGAAGCGGCGAAAGAGGTGACCCCGTGCCCGAGGCGACCGACCCGGCCCCGACCGCCCCGGGGCGCGACGACAAGGCGATCGCCGACGCCCTGCTCATCATGGCGCGGATCGTCGACAAGCTCGCCGCCAGGTCCGACCGGCCCGCCCGCGCGGCCGCGGCCCCGAGCGCTCCCGCGGCCCCGAGCGACCCCGAGTCGCGCATCACGTCGATTGCCCGCTCGATCCTCGCCGCCACTCTCACCGGCCTTCCCCGGCTCCTCACCCGCGGCCTCGTGGGCGACGGTGTGCCCCGGGACCAGGAGGAGCGCCAGGCGAAGCTCAAGGAGCTGCAGGAGCAGCGCCGCGCCCGGACCGAGGACGCCCAGCTCCGGGGCCGCGGGGGTGCCGCCGGGGCCGGGGGCGCGGTCGCGTCGATGATGGCCGCCCGGTTCTCGGCGGCGCTCGGGCCGCTCGCCATCTTCGCGCAGACCCTCCAGACCACGTCGAGCGGCATGGGGGTGCTGCAGAAGAGCGTGTCGATCCTCGCGGCCGTCTTCGCACCGCTCATCCTCCCGGTCGCCATCGCGCTGGCCGCCGCGCTCCTGGAGTTCGCCGACAAACTCGACGGCGAGCTGAAGCCGGCGTTCGACGAGTGGACCCGGTACATCCTGAACGACGTGCTGCCCGCCATGCGGCAGTTCATGGACGCCCTCATCGACATCGTGAAGTGGGTCAAGGGCGTGGTCGGGTACGCCAAAGAGAAGACCGACAAGGCCGCCGACGTGGTCATCGAGAAGGCCGGGCTCGACAAGATCACCAACCCGGAAGTCGAGAGGATGAAGCTGTTCGAGAAGCAGTACCGGGAGGAGGCGAAGCGCGGGGTCACCGAGGACACGGTCCGCGCCCGCATGACCGATAAGGCCGCGACGAACCCCTTCCTGAAGACGGACGAGGAGCGGGAGAAGTTCGTCGACTGGCACGTCGCCCGGTTCCGCAACGGGTCCGACCAGGCCGACGTGGAGCGCCGCGGGGAGCGGGTCGCGGGCCTCAAGGACGAGATCAAGAAGGGGCTCACCGAGGCCGCGTACCTCGACCGCGAGCGCAGCGCCGGGGTGCCCGAGCGGCTCATGGGGGTGCGGGCCCAGGACTACCAGGCGGCCAAGAAGAGCGCGTTCGACGGCGACCCCGAGGTCGCGGCCCTGGCCGACCGCATCAAGGGCGGGCTCACCCGGGCCGCGTACGGCGAAGAGCTGAAGGCCAAGGGCCTGACCGGGATCGGGGGCACGGCTAGCGCGACCGAGAAGCAGCGGCTCAACGACCGGTTCGACGCGGCCAGCGAGCGGGCCAAGGCCCCGCCGGCCCCGCCCGGCGGGTGGGGCATCTTCGCCGCCGCCATCGCCAACGCCGGCGGCGGTGCGGGGGTGGGCGCGGGTGCGGCACCCAAGGCGAGCGGAGGAAGCGGTGTGAGCGCGTTCGGGCGGGACGCGCTCGGGGACGTGGTGAAGTCGCTGCGGCTGTCGATCGGCCCGAAGGCCACCATGAGCGGGCTGGAGAGCGTGGGCCGCAACGCCCAGCTCGCGGCCCTCAACAGCGACCCCCTCGACCGCACCCTCGAGCAGCTCCAACTGAGCGCCCTGGAGCGGATCGAGAAGACCCTGAGCGAGCGGCTGCCGCGGGGGGGGCCGGTGGCCCCGGCCGCTCCCGTTTTCGGCGAGAGGAGGTGACCCATGCCGGTTAATCCCGACGGCACCCTTCGCCCCTACGACGCGGACGAGATCGCCGCGTGGCACCTGGGCACCCGCGGCATCGACGACGGGAACAACCCGGAGGAGTTCTACTCCCCCGACGGGAATGGATGCACTCGCCGGTGGCTGTGCGACTGGAACGACCGGTTCGACGTCATCAAGCACCTCGTCGGCCAAACGGTAAAGTGGCTCGACACGAGCGGCGGCGACCCCGTCGCTAAGCTCAGCCGCCTCAAACCGCAGACGCACCCCACTTACGACCAGTGGTGGTGCAGCAAAGCAAACGTCACCGGGCACAAGTTCATCGAGGACGACGTGTCAGCGGGCGAGGGAAACCGGAGCCCGCGGTGGGACGCGGCCGAGATCACCGCGCAGTACGAACAGGTGCCGATGCGGTTCGTGCCCGATGACGAACTGGACTCGGAGATACAGCGATACGTGACCGAGCCCGGTCACATCCAGGCCGAGGTGACGACCGCCGCCCAGTACACGACGATGCCGGGCGGCATCATGAAGTTCAAGACCTCGGACGGGAGCCCGCCGCACAACACCCCGGTGCCCTACAACATCGGCTACACCGACTGCGAGGGGAAGTTCTCGGCCATCTGGCGGCGGATTCCCGAGGACCAATTCAAACCGGACTCGCCGCTCTTCAAGCGGGTGTACGGCGACCCCGACGTCGGCACCCGGCCGTGGATCGGCTCGACGAACTCGACGGTGCTATTCGGCCGCGGAATCGGGACGTGTCTACTGGAGGGCGTCGAACCGAAGTTGCAGCCCGACCCCATCGGGTCGGGGTACTCGTGGGATCTCAAGTGGGTCTGGTTCTACAAGCCCCAGACGCACTACAAACTGCGGTACTGGGCCACGTCCGGCGCAATCGAGAACGGGTACTACGAGGTGGCGAAGCCCGACGCGCCGTACACCGCCATCGAGGATCTGGGCGACGACGACTCGCTGTTCCACCTGCGGGACCACACCGACGGTCTGTTCAAGGTGAGCTAAATACCTCCCGCCAAATGCGGAAGTGATGGACGATTCCTTCAGGTGTCGTACTCGCCACTGGTCCACGGCGACCAGAAGCACATGTAATTGCCCGGCTGAACGACCACCGACCAGTCCTCGCCCGGCTCGTCCGGCGGCTGCGGGATGAACCCGAACTCCACCCCGAACGCCTCTACCCGGAACGGGGCCACCTTGACCTTGCCGAACTTCACCGGCCCGAGCGACTCCAGCATCGCTGCCCGGCGGGCGCGGGCGGCGTCCTCGTCCAACGCGGCCCGCGTCCCCAGGTCCTCAATCCGCACGCCTGCCAGCGCGCCCGCCTTGTCGAACAGGTACAGCGCCAGGAACTCCCGTCCGGGTTCGCCGCCGGTGGCCGGGACGAACGGGTTGGTCAGGAAAAACTGCCGCCCGTCGGCCGCCCGCCCGACGTACCGGGCGGCGTACTCGTCAGGGGCGAGCGTAACTGTCTTCGGGGGACCTTTGGCCATTCGGGAGCCTCATACGGCCTCTCTCGGACTGGTTGAGGCTACTGGGGCGACCGGCCTGAGTTGACGGGTTTCGATGTTCGCCACCGCCTTGAAATCATTGATGATGCGGCAACTACATACCCGTCAATTCAGGCCGGTCGCCCCACTACCTATCATCCGCCGACGTTGCGGGTACCGCAACGGGACTCCGCCAGCCAGGACGACACTTCTCCATTTGGCGGGAGGTATTTAGTCCTTCTTCGACGGGTCTTTCAACTTGCAGCGAAACTTCCGAGGGCCGCCGACGGTGTTGATCTCGGTTTCAACAATCCAGGTGCCGCCCTTCGCGGCGATCTCGCTGCCATCCTCGGCACCGGCAAACCCCGGTTCGCTGCCGTTGATTCGCCAGTATGTCTTGCCCTTCACTTCTTCCAGAAAGCCTTTCGTTTCCTTGGGGTCAAGGAACATCTTTTGAGCCGCGATCCACCGCCGAATGCTGATGGCCTCCTTCTCCGCCTTCTTCTCTTGTGCTTCCGCTTCCGCCGCAACCATGATCGCCCCCAGACTGAGGACCGCCAACGACAACGCCCGCATGGGGTGAACCCTCACGCGGGCGGTTGACTGCGGGGACTCGCCGGCCCGCGCGGCGGCCCCTCAGAGACGATTCGGTGGGGAGTATGCGCGATTTGAGGGCCGGGCGAAAGGTGTACGGGTGCGCGCCACCCTAAGGCGGCCCGTGAGAGGTGTGGTGCTAGACCCGGTCCACGGGGAGCGGCTTCGCGTTCTTGCGGATCGTGTCGAACAGCTTCTCCAGGTCGTCGGCCGTGTACAAGGTGGCCTGGTCGCCGATGAGGCGGCGGACGCTGCCCTCCAGCTCGTGGTCGTCGCGGGGGAACTCCCCGACAACGATCAGCTCCTGATTGGCCTCGTGGATCAGTTTCCCTTCGAGCTTGAAGCGCCCCGCGCTGTTCAACAAGCTGACCGGCCCCTCGTCCCGGAACGTGGCCGTCTGAATCAGGTTGAACTTCCCGTTCTGGTACCCGAACGGGACCTTGATGCTCGAGCCGATCAGCGGGAGCTGAACCGGGATCTCCCGGGCGATGCGGCCCTCGAACTCCGGCTTCGAGAACTCCGCCTCGAGCCGCCCCCGGACGCCGCGGTACCGCACCACCGGCGGCGACTTGCTCTCCACGAGCTTGTCGAACAGCTCGTCCATCGTTCGGGCCGGTGACTCGATCGCCACGGGGCGCGGCGGGGTGATGAGCAGGTCGTTGGCCTCCCGCGCGATGAACTGCTTCAGGTCGGCGACGCCCGCGAACGACTTGGCGGCCGCCCTGAAGCGGGCCTCGACGCCGGCGCACAGCCGCTCGAAGTGCCGCGGCGAGACGGTCGCCCTGCCGAACACGGTACGGGCCCGCCGGTACCCGTTGACCGTGCGGACCCGGGCCAGTGCCGGGTCCGCGCTGTACAGGATGAGGCCGATGTTGACGGCCTCGAGACGACCGACGTCGGGGCAGTACTGGATCAGGGAGTAGTAGCCGATGCTCATGTGCCTGGTCCCCCGGGCGGCCGGATGTCAAACAGATCGGCCGGCGGAAGGTTCGAGTCGATGATGCTCCTCAGAATTCGTGCCCGATCGACGAGCAGGTCCTCGAGGGCGGTCCTCGCGGCGTCGCAATCGAGCCAGGGCCGAGGCGTCCCGGCCACGATAGCGTGGATCTGGGGCCTCGTTATCAATTGTACGGCATCCGCGAGCAGCAGGGCGTCCCTTCGCTGTGCCCTGCCGTGGAACTCTTCGAACAGCCCGTACAGCGTGCGGTCCCCGGTCGCCGAGCGGATCGTGTGGGGCGTCAGGTCGCCCTGGCACTTGAAGCAGCACCCGTGATCCATCGCGACGAGGCGGAACTGGTCGCCGCTCACGCCCTCGCGCGACAGGAACACGTTGCTCGTGTTCCGCCTGCGGCCCCGCCCTTCCAGGGCGGGGCGAAAGCGGTCGCAGTTCAGCGTCCAGGTGTCGAACGCCACGAGCCGGCCGAGGTCGCCGGGGTTGACGAGCGCCTTGAGGTCGGCCGCGGTGCCCGGCCACGGCATGCCGTCCATCGCTCGGGTGATGAACGCCGGGCCGGCCTGGTGACAGGCCCCGCCCGCGAGCTCGATCGGGGCCGCCGCCGGCAGGTCGATGACCGCGTAATCGAGCGTCGGCAGGCCGAGGAGGTGCGCCAACTGGGTGCCGATGTACTCGCTGGCGAGGTCGTGGGGCGAGGTCTTGTCGGACAGGACCTTGAGGTAGCCCTCGCCGGCGTCGGTGTCAACGACCAGGGGGAGCGAGTACGTGCCGAGGCTCCGCTTGTGGCCTTTAACTCTCGTGGGGTTCCACTGCGGCGGGCCGGGTGGCATGGGCGGGACAACCTTGGGCGGTGACGATCACGAACCGGCCGGCCCGCGTCGCACCGACATTAGAATGCGCACGCGCTGTATCGGCAAGCGGGCTCCACAGGCAACCGGCGGGCAGGCAACCCCGGCGGCCACCGTCACGGGATGCCACCCCTTCCCGCCGCACCCCAGTTCACGACCGCCCCGCCCGAGGGCCGGTTCCTCGTCCGGGTCACCGCGGTCATCGCCGGCACGCCCAAGACCTACGAGTTCGAGGAGTGGTGGGCCACCAGCGCCACCGACGGCGAGCCCGCAGGCACCGGTGCGTGGGAGGCCAAGGTCGGCGGGCGCATCGGCGGGGCCGACAACCCCGGCGTGGCCCTCCCCGCGGCCGCCGGCACCGAGGTCACGCTCGCGGTCGGCGACTTCGCGTGGTGCCGCAGTGCCGACGGGAATGCGGGCCTCACCTTCGAGCTGGTGCCGGTCAGCTCGGGCGGGTCCGGTGCCGCGGGGTTCTTCGCGCGGCTCACCACGAGCAGCTCGGGCAAGTGGAAGTGGGTGGCGGTCGCGCTCACCAGCGGCGGGACGTGGGCGGACGACGGGTCGGAGTCGGCAACGTTCAACGCGGTGCCGAGCACCGTGGACGGCACCAACTTCGCGAACCCGGCCGCCACGCTGCGGGTGTGGATGTGGCCGAGCAAGCAGGCCGGGCTCTATGAGTTCGAGCCCTACGGGTACGCGGCGAGCGGGCTCCCGGGGTTGGTGAGCAAGGACGACCAGACCATCAGCGGTCGTAAGACGCTCGAACGGTCGCTCCAGGTGAACTCGTCGGGCAACGCGACCGGCATCAGTGCCGGGTTCGGACGGACCTCGTTCTTCCGGGTGAACGGGCAGACCTTCTCAAGCACGACCCCCAACCTGATCGAAGTCCAGGAGTTCACCGGCGGCGGCCAAGGCGCGATCTACCTGTTCCAGGACGCATACACCGAGGGACCGTCCGGCGGCTTCCAGCCGGCTCACGCGGGCTACACCGCGTACGTCGGCGGGTCGGTCTTCTGCTGCGCACGAGCCCTCAGCAGCGGCGACTTCCGGGAGTACGTCGCGGACGGGCTCACGGTGTACAGTGGGGCGGCCGGGAACAGCGGCCTGTCGGCATACGGCGTGTACACGGCCGGCGTGAACCCGCTCGGGAACACGGGCTCGGGCAACGTGTGGATGTCGATCTACGACAAGGTGTACACCAACAACAACACGACTGGCGCGGGGTTCTCCCGATCGGTTTCCGCGAGCCACATGCTCGTCGCCGACTTCACCAGCGGCGCGAAGATCTATGACACGTTCTGCGGCTACCCCTTCGGCATCGCGTTCGGGCAGACCTACCGCTACGCGGCGGCGGGGTTCGCGATCTCCCGGTTCAGCGGGATCGATGCCCGCACCCCGGTGACATACGTGGACGGAGCGTCGGGCACCTCGGGCGGCGGCGACACGGTCGAAGGCGGCCTCATCACGGCACTGGGCACCGGGACGCCCGGCCCCACCGGGCCGGCGGGTCCAGCCGGCCCGGCCGGGGCCACGGGTGCCACTGGCCCGGCGGGTGCGGACGGTGCCGATGGGACTGATGGGGCGGACGGCGCCGCCGCCACGATCGCCGTGGGTGCCGTGACCACCGTGGACCCCGGCGACCCGGCCACCGTGGTGAACGTCGGCACGTCGGCCGCGGCCGTCTTCGACTTCGAGATCCCGCAGGGCGAAACGGGTGCCACCGGCGCGACGGGGGTGACGGGGGCCACCGGCCCGGCCGGAGCGGATGGGGCGGACGGTGCCGACGGGGCCGCGGCGACCATCGCCGTCGGCACGGTCACCGACGTGCCCCATGGCGACCCCGCGACGGTGACCAACTCGGGCACCAGCTCGGCGGCCGTGTTCGACTTCGAGATCCCGGCCGGCCCGCAGGGCGACCCGGGGGCCGATGGGGCCGACGGCGCGGACGGGGACGACGGGGCCAGCGCGTACGAGGTCGCGGTCACGGAGGGGTTCGTCGGGGACGAGGCGGCCTGGCTCGCGTCGCTCGTCGGCCCGACCGGACCCACGGGCGCGACGGGGGCCACGGGCGCCACCGGCGCGACCGGCCCGCAGGGGCCGCAGGGCGACCCCGGGCCGACCGGCCCCACGGGGGCAACAGGAGCGACGGGAGCCACCGGGGCCACGGGGGCCACCGGACCGACCGGCCCCGCGGGTGCGGACGGGGCCGACGGGGCTGACGGGGCTGACGGGGCTGACGGAGCGGCCGCCACGATTGCGGTCGGCACGGTGGCCACCGGGACCGCGGGCAGCTCGGCCAGCGTCACCAACGCCGGCACCAGCTCGGCCGCCGTGTTCAACTTCACGATCCCCCGCGGCGACACGGGGGCGCCCGGGGCCGCAGGCGCCGCGGGGGCCACCGGCGCGACGGGTGCCACCGGGGCGGCCGGGCCGAACACGGTCACGAGCGCGACGACCACGGACCTCACCGGTTACCTGAAGGGCAACGGCGCGAACGTCTCGGCGTCCACCACGGTCCCGGCCGCCGACGTCACCGGCCTGGCGGCGGTCGCGACGTCCGGCAGCGCGGCCGACCTGTCCACGGGCGCGCTGCCGGCGGCCCGGATGCCGGCCCTCACCGGCGACGTGACCACCGCGGCCGGGGCGGTCGCGACCACGATCGCCAACGACGCGGTGACCTACGCGAAGCTGCAGAACGTGTCGGCCACGGACAAGTTGCTCGGGCGGGCGTCGTCCGGGGCCGGGGACGTGGAGGAGATCGCCTGCACCGCGGCCGGGCGGGCGCTGCTCGACGACGCCGACGCCACCGCCCAGCGCACCACGCTCGGCCTGGGCACGCTCGCGACGCAGAGCGGCACGTTCAGCGGCACGCACTCGGGCACCAGCTCGGGGACGAACACCGGCGACCAGACATTGAACTCGCTGCTGCCGACGCAGACGGGCAACAGCGGCAAGGTGCTCCAGACCGACGGGAGCAACACGAGCTGGGTGTTAGGTGGCGGCGGGGGCGGCGGCGGGGCGTTCGGCGACGGCAGTGACGGAGCGGTCACGTTCAACGGCTCGTCCACCGTGCTGGGGCTGGTGCCGTCCGCCAACGTCTACACCCTGACGAACGACCTCTTCGTCACGGACATGACGGTCGCCTCCGGGGTCACGATCAGACCGGACGGGTATCGCATCTTCGGGACCGGCACCCTCACGAACAACGGTGCAATCAGCAACAACGGGGGGAGCGGCCAGAGCGGGGGAGTAGGGGTCACCGCTGCCAAGGGGTTAAGGGTACAAGGGAGTAGAACAAACTACTGGGGTTCCAGTCTGGAATCCCGCGACGGCAGAGACGGAGTTTTAAGGAATGCAGGGGCTACCTCAGCGGCTGGTCAAGCCGCAGACACCGTATCATCCACGGCAAACATTGCCGCAGCCAGTGCCAGTGGTGCGGGCGGAACGGCGGTTACCGCGACGGGTTCGGGCACGGGCGGTGCCGGTGGTACATCAGGAACCGCCCCTATTGCATCCACGGGATACCCACGATTCGCACCCGTTGCAGTAACCGGGATCAAGACGTTCGCGGGAACTTCTCTCGCTTGGTGTTGTGCCGGTTCGGGCGGTGGTTCAGGCGGGGTCTCTTTCACGGGGACAGTCACGGCCGTGTCGTCGGGGGCTAGTGGTGCGGGCGGCGGGTTCGTTTTCCTCTCGTTCCGGGCCATCATCAACAACGGGACCATCTCGGCCGACGGTGGAAACGGCGGGAACGGCTTTGTGAGCGGGGCGTCGGCTAACGCTGGTGCGGGTGGCGGCGGCGGTGGGAATGGTGGCGGGGTAGTGTGCCTCTACGGATCGTACACCGGCACTCTACCCACGGCAAACGGCGGCGTCGGCGGCACCGGAGCAACGGCTGGCACGGGGACGGCGGGGAGCGGCGGCAACGGGCAAGCGGGTCGAGTGTTTTTAATCCCAGCGTGAGGTCCACATGGCGGCAACCATCGAACGGGTGGCGGACGCGCTCCGCGCCCAGGGCTACACGGTCCACCACATCAGCATGAAGGCGGACGGGTCCGGGGCCAACGGGCTCACGTTCCCGGACGGCACGCCCCTGGACAGCCAGGCCGCAGCCCTGGAGTACCTCGCGACGGCGTTCGACTGGTCCGACCAGGGCGAGCAGGACTGGGAGAAGGCCCGCACCACCGAGGCCGCCGTCGCCATCGTCCTCACCGGCCAGGACGCGCAGACCCGGGCCACCCGGGCGGCGTGCGTCGCGCTGATGGTCTCGCTCCAGGAGTGCCGGGCGAAGGTCAACGAGCTGGTCGCCGCGGCGCAGGCCGGCGACGCGTCCGCGGTCCAGCCGCTGGCGACCGGCGACAGCATCGCCGACGCCTTCGCGCAGGTCGCGGCGCTGCTCGGGTCCGGGGCCGTGTGACATCCCCGGGCCCGCCGCGGACAGACAACCCCGTCTCCCAAACTCGCATGGTTCCGCCCGCTCACCCGAGGGCCGCACCATGCGTCTCGCGTCCGCCCTGCTCCTGTGCGGCCTCGTCGCCCACGCCGTTGCCGCGGCCCCGCCCGCGGTGGTCGAGGTGCCGCGCGGCGACCCGGCGAAGTGGGCCGAGGTCCGGGCCGAGCGGGGCCGCATCCTGCGACTGTCGGCCGAGCCCGCGTCCAAGTGGCTGCTCATCGACGACGCCGCGGCCGACCTGTTCCCGGCCGACGGCGGCAAGATCGCCGACTTCGCGACCCCCACCGACGGCCGGTACAAGCTCGTCGTCACGGCCCCCGACGGGAGCGCGGCGCGGGTCGTGGTCGTCGTCGGCGACGGGCCCGCCCCCGACAAGAAGCCGGCCGACCCCCTCGTTGCCCGCCTGAGGGCCGCCTACGACGCCGACCCCGAGCGGGACCTGGCCAAGCGGCAGGCCCACGCCAAGGACCTGGCCGCGGTGTACGGCGTGGTCGCCAAGGCCGCGCGGAACCCGGACCTCGGGACCGCCAAGGCGTTCATCGCGTTCGCCAAAGAGTCCGCGACCAAGATGGTCGACCTGGACGCCCCCGATGGGGTGCGGAACCTCGCCGGCGTGCGGGACGTGGTCGCCAAGGATCTGGCCGCGATCTTCCCGGGCGACGGCCCCCTCACCGACGACCAGCGGCGGGCCGCCGCCGAGTTGTTCACCAAGCTCGCGGCCGCCCTGGAGGCGTTCTGATGGACCCCGAGGCCCGGACCGCGGCCGCCTTGGAGCGGATCGCCCGGTTCTTCGACATCGCACTGGGCGCCCTGATCGGCTCCGCCCTCCACGCCGTGTACCTGAGGTGCTTCTGTGGCTGACCCGAAGCCGTCCCGGCTCCGCTCGCTCGTCACCGGCTCGGCGTCCGCCGGCCTCAAGTACCTCGCGGCCACGGCCGCGGGTGTGCTCGTCGGCGTCGTGTTCGGGATCACCCCGCAGAAAGTGATCGAGACACGGGTGGTCGAGGTCGCCGCGCTGGTGGCCCCGCCCGCCGACCCGGCCGTCACGACCGGCTGGACCCCGGACGCCGAGGCCAACGAGCTCGAGCTCGCGGCCGCGCGGTTCAAGTCGTTCGCGGACACCCCGGCCGGCCAGATCGTCATGGGCGACCTGCCGAAGGAGGTGTTCCTCTGGAAGGCGGTCGAGAAGCTCACCGGCCGACCGACCCCCCTGAAGGACCAGAACCCGACCGGGGCGTGCGTCGGGTTCGGCACGGACACCGCCGTCGAGCGGACCGAGGCCACCGAGATCCTGGCCCGCGGCGGCGACCCGAGCGAGTTCACGTTCTTCAGCGAGGAAGTCGCCTACGCCGGCGCGAAGGTCCAGGGGTTCCGGTCCCTCGGGGGCTCGGTGAGCCGGTCTGACGGGGCCACCGACGTCGGCGCGGCCGCCTGGGTCACCAAGGTCGGCGGGATGGTCCCCAAGGGCAAGTACGGCAAGTGGGACCTGACCGAGTACGACCCGGCCCGCGCCCGCTCGTGGAACGTGTCCGGGGTGCCGGCCGAGCTGGTCGAGGTGGCCAAGAAGTACCCGGTCAAGGACTCGGTCCGAGTCCTCAACTGGAACCAGTGCAAGCAGGCCCTCGCGAGCGGGTACGCGGTCGCGGGGTGCGCCCTGTGGAAGTACGGCCGCACGCGGGACGCGAACGGGGTCGCCCAGGACCTCGGGGCGGGGATCGGGGCGTGGAACCACTGCATGTGCATCGACGGGTACTACGCCGCCCCGGACGGCCGCGAGTTCGGGCACGTCGAGAACTCGTGGAGCAACCTGCCCGACGACCGCGGCCGGCGGACCGGCCAGCCGTACCACACCGGCCCCGTCGGCTGGGGCAACCCGTCCACCGCCGGGTTCTGGGCGACCGCCGAGAGCCTGGACCGGGCGCTCCGCCAGGGCGGCAGCCGGGCGTACTCCGGCGTCACCGGGTTCCCCGCCCGGCGCAACCTGTGGGACCTGTTCATCGCGGCCCCGCGCCGCACCGACCCGTTCGCCCGGTTCACCCTGATCGCCCCTGTGAAGGAGACCCCATGCGGACTCGCGTTCTGACCCTCGCCGCGCTCGTGCTGCTCGCCCCCGTGCTGTCCGCCGATGACCACGGCGACCGGGGCCGCCGGGCGCGGGCCGCGGTCGCCGCCGCGAAGGCGATGGCCCCGACCGCTGCCGCCGCTGACGCCCCCGGCGTCGCCGCGGTCGCCCCGGCCCCGCGGCCGGTCGTACCGAAGGGCTACGCCCTGGGCCGCAAGGAGAGCCTGCTCGACAACGCGCCGCTCGTCGTCTACGTCACGTGCGACGGGCCGAAGGTCGAGGGGGCCGTGACCTGCTTCGTGCCGGCGCCGACGTTCGGCGACGTGACCGGGCCGGCCGTCGTGGTCGGGTACCCGGCCGGCGACCGGATGATAATCGAGAAGCGGCTGCCCAAGGACGCGCCGCACGAGGCGGTCAAGAGGGCCGTTGAGAACGCGGCCAAGAAGATCGAGGGGCCGGCCGCCAAGCAGATGCCGCCGGCCCCGCTGGACCTGCAGATCCGCAAGGGCGGGTGCGGCGACGGCTGCGCCTGCACGGCGGGTGATTGCCCCGCGAAGTGCCCGGTGGCCTCTCCGGTCGCGGCGGCCCCCGCCGTTCCGCCGACGCCCGTGATCGTCGGGTACACGCTGACCAAGGTTTGCAACGGCAACGGGACGTGCCGACTCGTCCGGACGCCGATCTACCGCTGAACACCCCGGCCCGGCGCACCTCCGACGTCACCCGCGGAGGGAGAGCGCGGGGAGAGTCGCTCGCCAGCCGGATGCCCGGGGCCAAACGCGAGACCCGCCATGACGACCATCGACCCGAAGCGGACCGTGCCCGCGACCCGCACCGGCGAGGCCTGGCCCGAGGGCGAGCACGCCGCACCCGGGGCGGTCTTCATCGACACCGAGGGGACGTACCGGGACCACCTCCTGTTCGCGTGCCCCGGGTGCGGCCGCATGGGCAGCATCGGGGCCGACAAGCAGAAGCACGCGAACGGGCCGAGCTGGCAGATCGTGAGCGGCGAGTTGGTCGAGCCCGAGACGCTGACCCTGAGCCCCTCGATCAACTGCGTCGGCTGTTGCGGCTGGCACGGGTTCCTGACGGCCGGGGTGTTCAAGAGTTGCTAGCGGGGACCCTCGCCGTGTACACGCTCCTCGTCGCGCTACTGATCGGTCCCGACGTCGCTCGCCTCGGGAGCGACTCCTACGGCCGGCGCGAGTGCGCCGAGCAGCGGCTCCGGGCGCTCGGCCCGCTGGCGTGGGCCGCGCTGCTGGACGCGGAGCGGTCCGCCGACCCCGAGGTCCGGCACCGGGCCGCCCGGCTGCTCGCCCCGTACCGCGCGTTCCGCCTCGACCTCGAGGCCGCGGGGGTGCTGTGCGACCCGTGGCCGATGTCGCCGGGGAAGGCCGCCGGGTTCCACCTGGACGAGTGCCTCCGCCGCCGGGTGCACCGGCTGGCGACCGCGGCCGGGTGCCACAGCCACGCCCACCTGCTCCCCGAGAACACGCCGGACACGTTCTGGAGCCAGTGGCCCGCGGTGCAGTACAGCGGATGGGCTCTGGAGTCGTGCCGGAAACAACTCGGCCACCCCGCACCGGGCTGGCCCTTCAAGTGAGGAACCGACCGTGGAACCGAAGACGATCAACACCGCCGGCAACAAGACCGTGACCGACCTCCCGGCCGCCCCGGCCCCGCCCGCTCCCGCGGCAAGGGGGGCGTGGCTCAAGGAGCAGTTCACGAAACTCCCCGAGTGGGCGAAGGCGATCGGCATCCTCGCCCTGCTCGCGTTCTTCCTGTACACCCGCGCGACGAAGCAGGACGCGCCGCCCGTCGTGGTCAACGTGCCGGCCCCGGCCGCGGTCGGTACCGTCCAGGGCGCGACCCCGGTCGCGGACGTCGGCCTGGTCGAGGGGCTCCTACCCCGCGGCGAGTTGCGGAAGCGGATCGCGCTGCGGTTCGCGCGGAACGGGGCCGTCGAGCGGGCCGTGCGGGACGGCATCCCGGGGCCGGACGGCAAGGTCCGGAAGCTTACCCGCGAGCAGGCCGAGGCCGCGGTCGCCGGGGTGTCCGACGACCTGATCGTCGGTGCGGCCGCCGAGGTCGGTGCGCCGTTCGGCGAGGGCGGCCGGCTCGAGGCGTTCCTGAGTTGGCTGTGGGAGCACCGCGAGCAGATCATCAAGCTGATCCTGTCGCTCCTCGCGCTCTTCGGCGAGCCGACGGCGATCGAGATCCAGGAGCTGCCGGACGGTACGGGACTGGTCACCGCGTGGTACGACTGGGGGAGCGTTGTCCGCGTGCTGTGACAAGGTGTTGAGCGGCTCGGCGAGGCGGCCCCGGGGGTTCCCGGGGCCGCGTCCTTTCAACCGACATCGCTCACCGGCCCAGCGGCCCGCCACACTCCGGGCATGGCGTTCCGCGCCCTCATCATCGGTGGCCCCAGGGAGCACGCACTATGCAATCGCCTCGCGGCAACCGGTGCCTGTGCTTGGACGTTTGGTATCTCGATCCCCTTGGTGACGCACCGTTGTGCGGTGCCGGGGTGCTATCACCCCGGCACCGGAGGTGCATAGTTCCAGTACCTCAAACGTCTTCTTCAGCCCGTATCGGAATTCAGCCCGTGATTCAGCTCCGGGCCGAGTTCCTTTTCATCAGAAGAGAACACGGCCAGTTTCGCACCGCAAACGCCGCGATGCTCCGGAACGCGCCTTCTCCCGCACTGGTGCGGCGTTAGAAAGGAGCGTTCGCGGTGAGTCCCTCACATCTCTCACTGCGTCGCCCGAGCGTCCGGTCGCGAGGACCGGCACATTTCCTGCCCGGATGAGGAGCGATCATGAAGCAGCGAGCGGTGGTGCGCAAGTGCGCCTTGCGCCTGGAGTCCCTGAGCGACCGGGTCGTGCCAGCCTGCACCTGGACGGAAGTGAACGGAGTCGTGACGATCACCGGAGACTCCGGTGCCAACGTGGTCCGCATCGCGGACGAGGGGAGCACGCTCACCATCACGTGCGATGGCGAAGCGGTCCCCCTCAGCGGCGACCCGGTGACGGACGTCGTGGTGGCCCTCGGCTCGGGCAACGACGACGTGAGCCTCACCTTCAACGGCGCGTTCGCCGGGGCGCGGGTGTACGACGTGAGCCTGGCCAACGGCCACGACACGTTCAGCGCCCTGATGCAAGACGGGACGGACCCGGACACGGGCGACCCGGTGGCCTCCTCGCTGGCCGACGGGGCGGGGCTCGGCATCACGGTGCGCGGCATGAACGGGCACGACTCGCTCAACTTCGACGCCGCGGGCACCGACGTCGGCGCCGGCGCGACGCTGTCGGTGGTGTTGGCTGGTGGCAACGGCAAGGACAACCTGGACTTCGCCTACGGCGGCGTCGTGTTGGGCGACCTGGCGCTGTCGGCCGGCGGCGGCAACGGCAACGACAAGGTCTCCGGCCGGGCGACCTTCGACGCGACCAGCACCGGCACCGCGGACCTCGACGTGAGGGGCGGCAACGGCAAGGACACGCTGGCGCTGCTCGTAACCGACAACTCGGGCGACGACGGCGACCCGGCCACCGAGGACCCCAGCGCCCTGGCCGGCCTGACGACCACGGCCGACGGCGGCCACGGGCCGGACTGGGTGGACGCGACCGGCAACGTCGTCGTGTCGGGCGCCCGCCCGCGACCTGGCGTCCCGAACCGGTGAGTCAACAAAGGTGCTAACAGTACAGCGCGGGTTCCTCTCGAGCTGATTGTGTAAACTGGTCGGGGGACGGCGCCGTCCCAGCGGAGGGTGTTGGAGCGGGCGATGTCCCGCTGCCCATGCCCCGGGCGGCCCAGTCGCCCGCACCGGCGGGGAGGGCCGCGGAGAGGGCCGGCCCGTCCGTGACGTTCGAGGAGGCGTTGCGGGACCAGATCGAGGGGCGGCCCGATACGATCCGCAGCCGCCGTGTGCTGGCCGTGCTCGACATGGAGCCGAGCGCCCGGCGGGACCGCATCCTCGGCCGCATGGAGCGGCACGCGGCCGCCCACCTGGAGCTGAAGGGCGAGCCCGGCAAGATCGACTGGGGCGCGGTGGACTGGGCCAAGGTGTTCGACCTGGTGATGAAGATCCTCGCCGCGATCCTGCCGTTCCTGCTGATGGCGGACGCCGGGTTCCCGCTCGACCTGCTGCTCGCCCTGATGGGCATCCCGTGCTGTGAACTGCGGTTAACGGACGCCCTCAGAAAGGCGTAGTTGCACCCCGCCCGCGGATCGGGGAAGATGCACCGCTGGGACGCGCAACACGTGTTAGGGGCAAGGTCGGCGGCCGACGGAGGCGAGCGTGCTGGTCGATAGCCTCGTGTACCGGCACCCCGACCCCGACGTGGAAGGCTTCGTCGAGCCGGCGGAGTTGCTGCAACGTGTCGCGGACCGGTTCCCGCTGACCGTCATAGACCACGAACGCGCCGACCGGATGGTCCGCGAGCAGGCCGGCCAGTTGGCAACGTACATGTCCCGGGCCGACACCATCGTCACCAACCACCTCGCGATGCTGGGCCGTGTCGCCTACGTGACGGTCCGAGGGGACGGGCTGCAGGTCGGCTTCTTCCTGTTCCCCCGCCCGACCATCATCGACTTCGAGTACGAGCCGCCGGAGAATCGGGCCGCCTGTCGGTCGCTTATCGAGGCGGTGGCGGAGGCGTTGCCGGAATACCACCTCGTGTCGGAAGAGCTGGAGGACTGATCGCCGCTCAGCGAACGTAGGGGCGTCGTGGGGTTCCCATACCCGCACTACGATGCCGAGCTCGGGTGCGGCGTCGCCGCCATTGGCGTGCTGGCGGCCGTCGCGTTCCCGGTGGCGCGTTGGCTGCCCCCGTGGGCCGGCATCCCTCTCGCGGCCGTTCCGCTGGTCCTGCTCGTCGCGTGGTGCGGGTGGACGTGGTACCGAGTTCGCCGAGGAGGGCGATGCCGCTCGTCGCCCGGTTGGCCGCTGCAAACTTGCACCCGATGCCACGCTAATCCGTTCTGCCCGGAGTGCCCCGGATGGTGACGATCCGCCCCGCGTCGGAAGGCGACCTGCCCGGCCTCATCGAGATGGCCCGGCGGTCATGGCTGAGCGGCTTCACCGCCGCCCCTCCTCAATTCGTCTCAGACTGGCTGGCGCGGGACTTCGAGCGCGCCTGGTACACGCGGTACTGGCCCGACATGTCCGTGGCCGAGGAAGACGGCGTTCTGCTCGGGGTCGTCCAGCCGATGCGCGACGAGGTCAACGGGCTGTGGGTGGAGCCGGCGGCCCAGGGGCGGGGCGTGGGCACCCTTCTTCTCCGGCATGCAGAGGGGTACATCGCGGCCGCGCACGGGCGGTCGTGGCTGACGTGTTCGGCGTTCAACCCGCGGGGCTGCCGGTTCTACCTCGCACGGGGATACAGGGAAGTCGGGCGGCAGCCGAAGGAGCGGGCCGGAGGGGTGGTGGAGGAGATGCGGACCTACGAGCGCCGCCTGACCGGTCGCACGACTCCACTCCAGAAGCTTGAAGGGCACGAAGTGGAAGAGCCTTCCTGCACGATCCGTCGCGCCGTCCCGGATGACGCTGCTCCGCTCGCGGGGTTGGCCGCCCGCACGTTCCGCGAGACGTTCGAGGCGGACAACCGACCGGAGGACATCGCCGAGCATCTGGCCGCGTCGTACGGAACTGCCCAGCAGCTCGCCGAGATCACGTCGCCCGAGATCGTCACGCTCCTCGCCACCTGCGACGGCCTCGCCGCCTTCGCGCAGTTGCGGCGCGGCAAAGCACCGCCCTGCGTTACCTCGACCGAAACGGCCGAGCTGTGGCGGTTTTACGTGGACAGGGGCTGGCACGGCCGGGGCATCGCCAAGCGCCTGATGCAGGCGGTGCTTGAAGAAGCATCCGCATCGGGGGCAACGACGGTCTGGCTGGGCGTGTGGGAACGGAACCCGCGTGCGATCGCGTTCTACCGCAAGCTCGGCTTCGAGGACGTCGGCGCACACGAGTTCCGCCTCGGGACCGACGTGCAGACAGATCGGATCATGGTGCGGAACCTGGAAGTGGCCCCGAAGTGGCGGTGAGCCGCTGAGATGAAAAAGGCGTGGGGCTGTCACAGACCACGCCACCCAATCCCGTTGCGCGACACTTGAGGGGCGCACAGAATCCCGCAGCACTTCGCGGGAGGCACTTCGATTTTAACCGACATCGCCCGCCGGCCCCGCCCGTCACACTCCGGGCATGGCCTTCAGGATCCTCGTCATCGGCGGCCCCCACCGCGTCGAGTACTCGAGACTCCGGACCGCCCCCAGGCGTCGTCACGCGGGTTCCTGACGCCGGGCGGCGAACTTCCGGGCCGCGGCGAGGACTTGCACCAGGAGGTCCGGCTCGACCGGCTTGTGGAAGTGCACGTCGATCCCCGCCGCCTCCGACCGCTCCCGGTCCGCGCTCCTCCCGTACCCGCTCAGCGCGACCAGCAGCAGCCGCGAGCCGCCCGGGGCCAGCTCGCGGAGCCGGCGGGCCAGCTCCCACCCGTCCATCCCAGGCATGCCGATGTCGAGGACCACCGCGTCGGGCCGGGCCGCGGCGACCGCCTCGAGCGCGGTCGGGGCGTCGCGGGCCAGCCGCACCGCGAACCCCTCCAACTCGAGGACCATGCCGAGGGTCACGCGGGTGTCCTCGTTGTCGTCCACCACGAGCACGGACACCGGGCCGCCGCCGGCCGGGCCGGCGGCCCCTGAACTCGCCTCGGTGCCGTGCCCCATGTGTCGCCCCCCCCCCACACGCCGGAACCAGTTTCGGTGCTGTGTCAGCGTAGGGCGGGCCGCGCCGGTCGCAAGGCGACGGTGCCAGAGCGGGCCGGGCGCACGACCGACCCGCGGTCGTTGTGTAACGTTCGGGTAACCCTCCTTGCCTCCCGGGGCCGCGGCGTGCTAACGTTCCTACTCGTTGTGACCCACGTCAGGAGGACCGCCCGTGACCGCCCGCCGCACCGGGGCCGCCTCGGCCGCCGCCCTGCTCGCCCTCGGCCTCGCCCTCGCCGCCCTGGGGGTCGACGCGTCCCTGGGGGCCGACGCCCGGGACGAGGTCCGCCGGCACGAGGCCGACGCCTCGGCCCTCGAGGCCCAGCGGGTCCGCGCGCTCCGGGAGGGCGAGGCGTCCGGCCGGGCGGCCGCGCGGGTGATCGCCGGGACGCTGCCACTCGCCGGGGCGGTGGACGAGCTGGAGCCGCTCCTCCGCCAGCGGACCGGGTTCGAGTGCGCGTGGACCGACGAGCCGTTCCCGACGTTCCGGCACCGGGTCGCCCGGTACGTCGTGATTCGCGTGGCCGCCGAACTGAAGCACGACCCGGACCGGCGGGCCGCGGTCCTCGCCCGGCTCGACGCCGAGTACGCGACCCTGCGGTGAGCCTTTAGCCGGGAGCGATTTGACACGGGCGGCCGCAGGGGTATACGATTCAGGCGGAGCCCTTGGCTCGACCCGGCTGCTTTGGGCAACAGACCGGGGCGGGGCCAGGGTTCCAACACAACGGCGGGGGCGGGGGGTGTTACGCCCCCCGCCCCCGTTCGTTTGAACACGGCACGTGGGGGACGGGTAGCGTGTGGGATGCCCCAATCGTCCGGCACCGGTAAGGGAAATCCCGACTAACGCGGGCATGCATTTCGCAGAACCACGACCCGCCCCGCCCGGACCCTCCCCATTTCCCAGAGGTGCGGTCATGAACCGGTCCGAGTTGGTGCCGCTCGGGTGGCAGCTCCTCAGGCAGGCCGACAACCTGTGCCGGCTCTACCCCGACCGGTTGCTGATGTGGTCCGCCGTCGTGAGCGACCCGCCGGCGAGCAACGCATTGGGCAACGCATTGGGCGACCCCCTGGCCGACGACCTCCGCGCCGCGCTCGTGCGACTGCGGGACGAGATGCTGCTCGTGCAAAGTTCCCGCGCGCCCGAGTTGGACGCACTTCGGAAGGAGATGTCCCACGCGGCGCGGCTGTGCAACCGGACCGAGAGCGCCACCGGGGGCGAGGCCCGGTGCCGGTGCCTGCGTTGCCACTCCTTGCGTGCCACGTAGGTTCCCGCGGCCCGCACCGTACTCCCGGTACCGAAGTCATATCGTCCCTACGATATCCGGCCCCTGTCAGGTGGGGGCGATGTCCCCACCTGCACCGTCGTCGGCCGGGTACAGCACGGCGAGCAAGCCGTTGATCTCCGAATCCAACTCAGGCGGCACGTCGTCCCCGACCGCGAGCAGTTCGTCCCGGACGCGGACGAGTCGCTTCAGCCGCAGTTCCAGCAGCCGGCGCACTGCCTTGGGATCGGTCGGTCCCGTGCCCATCACTTCTTCCCGGTCGGCGTCGCCGGCTCGTGCAACCACACCTTCAGGTCGAGGGCGACCACCAGGGCGGACGCTACGCGCAGGGACGGGGCGCGGACCTCGCGCTCGACCGCGCTGACAGTGTTCGCGCTCACCCCGGCCTCCTCGCCGAGTTTCGCGCACGACCACCCCCGCGACTCGCGGGCCGCCTTGACCATCTCCGCGAACCCGGGGACCACGTCCCGGCCGGTCTGTTCGGTGCTTCCCATGCCTACACCCTACTCCGCACAAGCCGTGCCGTCAAGCGGACTAGGGGTGGTTATGAGAAACGAAAAATCCATGCGGAGTAGTGTTGTCAGGAATGCGGTGTAGTGCACGATACCAGTGTGACGCGAACGGGGCACCTGACACGGAGACGACGATGGAAACGCTGACGCTGACCGAAGCCAACCCGATCGACACGCTGGTGAACGTGGCTACGGCCTTCCGGACCTGGGACGAGATGCGGGCCGCGATGATGACCGGCTACGCCCCGACGATCCACCAGGAGAGCCGCCGTAAACGGCTGCTCACGAAGGTGGTGCGGGCCGGTGGGTTCCGGGTTTACCTGGGCGGCGGGAAGTGGGCCAGGTGATCGGCCGGGGCAGGACCGCCCCACACCGCGGGGTGGGGCGGTCCGAGACTTCAGGCCGGACATGAACCAGAAATTCCGTGCGGAGTAGTGTTGACTACTGTGCGGAGTAGTGTATAGTGTAGGTGTAAGGACGAACGAGGGGAACGCGAGATGTTCGGGTACCTGACGATGACGGTTTGCGGGCTGGTTCAGATGGCCCTCGGCAACGTGGTGACCGGCTCCGTGTTCCTGGCCGGGGCCGGGCTGTGGGCCGCGACGAGCGGGACCGGCGACGACGAGTGACCCCGAGGCCCCGCGACCCGAACAACACCCGACCCGGAGAGACAGATGATCGCGACCACCCTGACGAACAGCGAACTCCTGGCGGCCGCCCTGGCCGCCGACCCGACCGACGCGGGGGCCGCCGCGGCCTTCACCGACGCGGTCGTCGAGGACGCCGGGGCGGGGGCCGGGTTCCTCGGCTACCACCCGGAGATGGGCGAGGCCAAGCCGGTCGCGCACATCGAGGCGAGCCTCTCGCACTACGGCCGGCACTACTTCCTCTCGACGCCGCTGACGCTGAAGGGCCGGGGGATCGAACCCCTGGGGGTGCTCACCGCGGCCCGCCTCGTGGGCGGCGAGAAGAACCGCCGGTGCGGGTGGAAGGAGTACAAGGTGACGCTCAAGGCGATGGAGAAGCTACAGGCGGCGTACCGCATCTCCTCCGAGATGCTCCTGGACTGAACCACACCCGGGCCGGGCGAAGGTGCCCGGCCCCGACGCGAACCGAGGGGACGACGATGAGACGCCTGAGCGACGGGGAGCGTGAGATCCTCCGCGAGCAGAACCTGGAAGCCTGCGACGACGAGGTGGGCGATCCCGCCGAGGAGCCGGCCCCGGTGGACCCGGAGCGGGTGGTGGTACAAGACGAGCCGCCGCCGGCGCCGAACGGGGACGAGATCCCCTGGTGAGAACGAGTGCGGGCCGGGCGGTGCTACCAACACCGCCCGGCCCACTTCCCCAAACCTACGTGAATAGGAGTGAGGCGATGACACTGTACACCGAAGTCCTCCCGGACACCAAGAGCGTGAAGCACCGGGGGTTCAAGTTCTACAAGTTCGACGCGCCGGAGACGCCGGCCGCCGGGACGCTGCTAATCGAGTCGCCGACCCGCCAGGCCGAGTACCTGGTCGAGGAGTTCCCCGCGGGTTGGCAGGGCCGCGGGTTCCAGCTCAGCAAGATCAGCGGGGGGACGGACGCGGACGAGACGGGCTACAGCGTGTTCTGCGACCCCAAGGGCCGCTGCTCGTGTGAGTGCAAGGGTTTCGTGCGGCACGGGCACTGCCGGCACGCCGAGGCCGTGGCGAGCTGCGTGAAGGAAGGCTGGCTGTGAGGCGAGATCCGGCCCGGTGAGCGCTCCCCGGGCCTTTACCCCGAACCGAGGATGCAACCGGTGGCGAAGTCGCGCAACAGCAAGCTCTGCAAGATCGGCGACACCCTCAAGGTGGACGTGAACACCGGCGAGGCGGTCCCGGTCGAGGGCGGCGGGTTCCGCATGCCCCCCGGCCCGCCCGGGACGTGCGAGTGGTGCTGCGTCGCGCACCAGCCCGACCAGCCGCACAACCAGCAGTCGCTGCCGTACCAGATGCGGTTCCACGCGATCAACAAGCGGTGGCCGACCTGGACCGACGCGATGGCCCACTGCTCGGCCGAGGTCAAGGCAGTGTGGCGGGCGCACCTGGTGGAGATGATGCGGGCGAACGGGATGGAAGTCCCGCCCGACCTGCGCGACGACTGGCCCGACACACCCGGGCCGGCACCCGCCGGCCCTTCACCTGGAGGACGATACCGTGAACCCCTTTCTTTGGTTGCGTAGGAAGGCCGCCGAGGCCGTGGCGCTGGGCGTGGCCGACGGCATGCGGGCCGTGAACCCCGACGGCGAGGAGCCCCCGACCGACCTGGACGCGCTCCGGCAGCTCGTCGCTGCGGGCGCGGACGCGAAGGCGATCACCGCAGGGGCGGTCGAGGTCGAGCCGGACCCCGAGCCGGTGGCGAAGCGGAAGGCGAAGTGAGCAGCGGGAGCGCAGAAAGCCCGTAAGGAATCCGTAAGGGATTCCGTGACTTGGCGTGTGACGCTTCGATCTGCTGTAAATTCAAGGCGACCGACCGTTAAATTCAGGTTCTAGCGCTCGCAAGGGCGTGGAGGTTCAAGTCCTCTCCTCGGCACTATTTAACAACCCCTGGCAAATGCCGGGGGTTGTTCGTTTTCCCTTAGGATTCCTAGCGTTTCACACGCCTGCCAACGCTTAGGCGGTCACCATAATTTAGTCGGACGAGGTTACCAGGACAAGGGGTTTCGGTGACCTCGGTTGAGGCGGAGCAAGAATCGGCCCGGAATCGCGTCGGGACGCCAAAGGGGAACTCTGCCCCAGAGTAGGGGCGTTCGGCCCGGAGCGGCGATTTGGTGCGATCTGGGGCTTACTAGCGGTCGCCATCACACAAGGCGATGAGCAGGGCGGGTCGTGGCGTGAAACCGCTCAACATTTTTTGATCGTTTGATAATCAATTGAAAACTACGCGGGGGGAAACGGCGGAGGCGGTGCCGTCTTGCGGGTGCGGGTCTGAACATTCGTGGCCGTACCCCCGACTTACTTGTTTGTCGGCCCGTGGGTGCGAGGACGGCAGCCCCGCCGTCTCGGACGAGCGGGGTTGAACATTGGACGGGTAGCCTCGTCCTAGCGGGGCCAAGGGAATCCCCCTGGCCACCAACACTCAGCAGGCCGGCCGCCAGTTGACACGAACCGGAACCGTGCGTCGCCAGTCGCAACGAGGCAGGTGAGGGCGGGAACAAGAATGGTACGCCGGATGTTGTTCCCGAATGAACGGTAGAGGTCGCGGCGGGATATGCCCGGGTGCGACCTGATGTATGACATGGCACGCGACGCGACCTCGGACAGTAGTTCGGGCGATGCCTTGATGTTGTTACGATATGTTGTGTTCATGCTTCATTCGCTTTGGCGGCGAACATTTGTTTTGCATTGGCCCATAGCCGATCTCTTGACGCGGATAGAAACCCGCGTGAACAAATCGTAAGCCGCTTCCCGCGACCACAATACGACTCAGGTATATCAATTGTTTCGCCGACCATATCCTTAGTAACATAGCGTGCCGTCGCAAACGGTTCGCGAACCGGGTCAACATAGACACGAATCGCCTTCTCTATAATGTTGCTTATGCTCTTGTGGATCGCGTCACATGTCAGACTTGCGATTGACAAACTGTGAATGTGGAAGTTGCCCTCCTTGCCTATCTCGCATAGTTGCCAGTGTTGGTAGGCCGGGTCGCGATATCGCAGGCAAGCGTTCACCGCACGCATCCAGCGTGACAAGTCTTGACGCTTGGGCCAATCGCCACCGAATGATACGGTCGTGAAGAATGTCGGCGGCTTGGTCTGGAATGACTGAGCGAGTATGTTGTGTTCCCTCATTGACCAGTGCCTACGGCAATTGGTGTTGCGGCAGGTCAGTCGGTAGCAGGGGCTGTGCTCAGCGTCAGGGTTTTGCCGTCTTCGCCAGTTGTATTGTGAGCAATGAGTAGGCGATTTTGAGCCGCTTCTAGTCGGCTGATCTAGTCCACATTCGCTGTTGTCCCTACGGGGCGAAGCACACACTTGGTGAGGGTCGCTATCGCTAGGGCGGCGACCCTCACAGGTGACCGATATCGCATTTTTAGGGAGTGGTTCTTGAGTGACTGATTCTGCAAAGTTGCCTATACTCTGTTCATGTGGGATTTGGCCGCTCGGGAAACTGGCGTTGTAATCACTGTTGTAATCACTGAAATGAGGGATATAATACATGTGCAATCTTCCGTGGTTGGTGGATTCGCTAAGTGACGGAATCGGGGTGGTAGCCGATGTCGTCTAGTTTAAATAGTCGGTCTAGTAATTGAAACGCCCCGCAAGATGCGGGGCGTTTTTTTTGTTGCTGTCACTGGTCAAGGTCGGACTTTGCCGAGAGCGTCAATCAACGCTCGGGATTGACTGGTCAGATGTGAATAATGCTTGTGAAGCATCGTAGTATCGGAGTGGCCCAGTAATGCCGCAACCTGAGCGTCGGGAAGTCCTCTGGTCAACGCGACCGTAGCGAAGGTGTGACGGTAGCCATACAAACTGACCGGGCGTGCCTTGGCCCGGCGACAAAGCCGCGACATCTTTGCCGCGACCGCACGGGGCGTCAGGCGTTGGCCAGCTTGACCTCGGAACAACAGGTTCGGACCTCATTCGCTCGGCGGGTCGCGGTTGCCAGGGCTTCACCCCGCAAGAGCAGGGATCGGTCTTTGCCTTTGTGTGCGGTCTTGTGGTTCGGCAAGGGAACCACTGCGGCCCCGTTGACCGCGTGAGCCGACCGCACCTGTTCGGCGGTTAGACCGGTAATCTCGGCGGGTCTTACTCCCGTGTGCCAGAGCAGGGTGAGGAGGTCTACCCACTCGGGATCGGCGTGACCCAGTAACCGCTTGTGTTCGTCGTCGCTGATGACGGACTTGGAGCCGCGAGACGCCTTTGGGGGCTTGCGGACGCCTTCCACAGGCGACATAGGGATTAGGCTCTGTCTGGTGAATCTGTAACCGGGGCAAGTTTCCGGAGATAGCGCTGTA